>NZ_JBYCLD010000320.1:0-5457 GCF_057473725.1 Mycobacterium sp. TH-M11
CAGTGAATCCGCCCAGTGCGGTCGAGTAACCCATTCCGATCGCCGAGTTGTGCGGCCAGTGCTCGCCGTAGTACTCCAGGTCGTGCTGGGCGATCGCCGGGGTGAACTGCCACAGGACGCTGGGGTTGGCCTTGTCCATGGCGTCGCGTCTGGCCCGGTTGGACTGGCTGACCACCGACGGAATGACCGAGGACCGCGCGGTGGTGAAGGCATCGACCGCGCCTTGGCTGATCGCGACCTTGTGCGCCGTCCAACCGGCCGCGGTGTGCAGTCCCGCGTTGAGGCTGTTCGCGGCCGCGGCCGAAGCCGTGGATCCCAGACCCGACCACGACGCCAGCGTCACTGCGGTGTTGGCGCTCGACACGCCCGCCGCCATCTCGTGATGGCAGGTCTCGGTCACCCAGACCGCGTTGTTGGCGACCACCGAAACGGGCGAACCCGTCTCGAACGTCGCCGCGATGACCTCCGGTGGCCCGGTCCAGCGTGGATCGCCCGGCATGCTCGTCGGTCAGCCCAGGGCGGTGCCATGGATCGCGTCCATGGCCTCGTAGGTGGTTGACGCCAACGACTGCGCGCCCGCGAACGCCGTCCGTTGCCGGACGTGATCGGCCATCGTCGCCAGGTAACAGGCGCCGGTCGCGTTCAATGCCGCGGCAAAAGCCGCCGAATCGGCGTCGGCCGCCATCGGCGTCACCCCGGTCAGTGCCGCTGCCCCGGCGGCCGTAGTGGCTGCCATCTCGGCGCCGATGCCGGTCTCGGTGGCCGCCGAGGAATTGACTGCGGCTGCCGTGACACCGAATCCGCTCGTCATGCTGCCTCCCAGGTTTGACCGCAGATCACCCGAGTTTAATTGACCAGCATGCGGTGTCGAGTCAGGACTTACTAATCCGGCGTTCCGACCAGCACGCCCTCGATGTCGCCTTCGGTGGTCACCAGCAGTCCACGGCCGGGAGCTAATTGCTGCGCGCTTGTGCGCCCGAACACCTTCACGCTCGCCGGATCGTTGTCCATGAACAGGGTCGGCGAGCGCGATCCGGCGAGCTTTTGGATGAACGGGTTCATCACAGCCTGAGCGGCCCAGTTGCCGGGCAGACGCGAGGCGATCACGTGCAGTCCGATCTCGCGGCTTCGTTCGACCAGACCCCACAACGGCGCTGTCGCGGCCGGCCGGATGGCTTGGTTGTGCGGCCGCAATTCGTGCTCGTCGTCGATGAGCAGGAAGTGGCGCGGGCCCTGCCACGGCTTCAAGTCCAGCAACTCTTCCTGCGTGAGACCGGACGGCGGCAGCCGATCCTGCAGCAGCGCCGCCAACTCCCCGATGACGTTGTCGATGTCATCGGCCGTGTACGCGTAGGCACGCACGTGCCGGCCGCGAATCCGGCCGATCAGCGTCGTCTTCGGGTCGATGATGGTGACCTGGGCCTGCTCGGGGGTGAACCGCTCGGTGATGGCGCGGCCGATGGCCGCGAGTGTCGTTGTTTTGCCGCATAACTGCCGCCCGACTACCAGAACATTCGGCAACGCCCGCGTCGGCAACGCCACCGGTTGCAGACCGCTCTCGCCGATCGCGAACGGGATGTTCAGCCGATCCTGCGCGGCGGGCGAGACACCGAAGTTCGCGATGATCTCGGTGAGCGACACCCGGTCGGGCAGACGCGACAGCGCCTCGACCCGGCCGGTGCCGGTGACCTGCGCGATCAGCGAGCCGATCCCGCGCGTCGCGACCTTTTCACCCTGGGTTCCGATCACCTCCGGCACTCCGACGAGCAGCTCGTGCCCGTCGCGCGTGAGCCCGAATCCCGGCCTGTCCAACGTGTTTCGCGCTGCCCTGCGCTGCTCGATCGAGGTGCCCATCTGCGACTCGTCGGGGTTGCTCAGGCGCAACTGGATCCGCGCATTGGAGACGTTCAGCAGGCCCTGTTTCTGGCCGACGAACCAGGCGGTGGCACTGGTCATCACGTGAATACCGTAGGAAAGCCCTTGGCGCGCAATGGCGATCGCACGGTCTCCGATCGCGGAGTCTTTGTCGTAGAGATCACCGTAGTTGTCGATGACGAGGAAGACGTCACCGAACTTGTCGTCGGGATCGGTTCCCCCGCCGCCGGCCGCGCCGAACCGCCGCTCGCGGAATTCGGAGATGTCTATCTGGTACTGCTTGAACGACGCTTCGCGCGCGCGGATCAACCCCTCGATCGTGGCAATCGTGCGCGACACCCCTTCGGTGTCGTTCAGGCTGACCACACCGGCCACGTGGGGGTAGTCCTGCACCGGATACAGCGCCGCGCCGATACAGAAGAACGTGACGCGTTCCGGGCGGTACATCAGCGCCGCCGACGTCATCAGCGTCATCAACGTGGTGGACTTGCCCCGCTGCGCGGTCCCGACCACCATGATGTTGTCCAGTTCGGCATCGATCACCTGCACCCGCTGAACGTGGTCTTCGGGAATGTCCACGATCGCATACGGCAGCACCAAACCCGGATTCTGCCCGTAGTCGACGTGCCAGGGCTTGTCGCGCCAGTAGGCCACCAGCGCATCGACCTGCTCACTGTATTCCAGTGGCGGAAGCCAGATCTGATGCGGAAGCCGGGCGGGGTGCGCGATCAGTGACTCGCGGATGACGTCGAGTAGCTTCTTCTTGCGGAAGCCGTCGGTATGGAAGAGGAACTCGTCGGGTTCCTCGGGCGCCTCGGCCACCGCCAACGCCGCACTGTCGTGATCGCTGAGTGGCTGGTACTCCCAGGTGAGTGGCCGTGGCTGCGAGAAACTGACATCGACCGTCTTACCGACCGCGACGACCTTCTTCGGCAACACGAACGGCGCAGACAGGTAGAAGCACCGGAACGGCTCGAGATCGCGTGGGCCCACTTTGAGAAGTGCGTACCCGTTTTCTTTCGACGGCAGGTGCAGTGCCGCATCGCTGCCGATGACATCACGGGAATCCTCGGCGGTCTCCGCGCGCAGGGCCACCCGGAATGCGATGTTGCTCTTGGCTTTACTCAACGACGACAGGTCCAGGCGCTGGCCGCCGAGAGTGAAGAACACGTTGCATCCGCGGCCTTCCTGACCGATGTGGATGACCAGCTGGATCCACTCCTGGTGATGGTGGAACAGCTCCAGGTATTCGTCGATGATCACCAGCAGTATGGGGACCGGCTCCAAATCCCGCCCGGCCAGCCGCATCTCTTCGTACTCGTTGGCATCGCGGGCACCGGCCTCTTTGAAAAGCCGGTAACGTCTTGCGATTTCGCCGTTGATGGCCTTGCGCATGCGCTCCGCGAGGTGACGGTCGTCCTTACCGAGGTTGGACAGCGAACCGGCGACGTGCGGGAGTCCCGCCAGGTCCTGGGCGGCTGACTCGAACTTCATGTCGACGAAGATCACCGCGAAGGTCTCTGGGGAGTGCGTCAGCGCGATGCCATTGGCCAGCGATAGGAAGAACTCCGACTTACCCGAGCCCGATGTTCCGATCACGACGGAGTGGAAACCGAAGCCGCCGAAGTCTTTTGCGCGGAATATCACGTACTGCAGTTCACCGCCCGGCTTGACACCGACCGGCACCATCGCCCACTTCGCGTCACCGCGGCCCCGGCTGTCGGCCCACAGCCGGTCGACGTCGAGGTGCCGTGGGTCGCCGATCCCCAGCGCACGTAGTAGCTCGACCCCCTGACTGTCGGTTTCGGACAGGTCGTCGGCGCTCATCGGCGACCAGCGCGCCAACGCTCGCGCGTATCGACTGGCGGTCGAGTCGGCGAGCATATCGGCGACGGCGTAGAACACGCCGCGGTGATAGAGCCGACCTTCCCGGAGTTCGAAGCGCTGGCCGTCGTCGAGGAAGCCGACGCCGACACCGGATCGAGTTGCCAATCGCAGCACCGTGATTCCGGCCATGCCCTTCTGCCCGGTCACACTTTCCCACTGCTCCGGCGTCCCGACGTTGTCGTCGACGATGATCCAGTGCGGGCCCAGGGTCAACCCCGGCACTTCCATCGCCGACGGCATCGACGTCGGGCTGCTGCCGACCGGTGGTGACCAGGGTCCGCGGCCCTTGCGGTGCAATTCGGCATCGAGCGCTTCTTCTAACTCGGTGGGCGAAATGAACACGAGTCTGCGCAGGCCACACGCGTCGAACATCTCGTCATGCTGGTTGTGCGGCAGCCAGACCAACCACGACCACAACTCGGGATGGCGGGTGACCACCATGATCTTGACGTCGTTGGGGCTGTGATAGACGGCCAGCGAGCACAGGATCGAGCGCGCGACCTTGTGCAGCTCGACGGGATCGCCTGCAATGAAGCTGAATCCGGGTTTGGACCGCAGGCCCAACACCTTGCCGATCCCGCGAATCTTGCTCTGCTCGAGAATGAAGTCGCGCAACGCGCCACCGGTCACCGGCTCGAGCTCTTCACCGATCGGCACCTCCGGCCACTGCAGCGACACTGCCGAGTCGCTGGCCTGCTGCACCCCGATGCCGACCCGCACGTCCAAGAAATCCGCGTCACCGGGGCGGCGTTCCCACATCCGCGGGCCGCCGATCACGGTGTCCAGCTTCTGCGGATCACCGTGCACAAACAGCTGGCTGCGTCGATGATCCTGCGCGGCGCGCTGCACCTCGTCACGATCCTCGTCGAGCTGTCGCAGATAGACGCGCCGCTGCTTTTCCTGTTCGCCCCAGGAGATCCGCCTGCCGCGACCGAACCGTCCGCTGAACATCAGCGCGCCGAATCCCGCCAGCCCCATCATCGGGAAAAAGCCTGACTGCAGCGAGCGCACACCCGAGGTGTACATCACCACCAACGTGCCGATGATCCCCACGAGCAACGCGGGCAAGGCGATCATCAACAGGATGTTGCGCGGCTCGCGCTCCGGCAGCGCCAATGGCGGTGCGACCGCGACCCGCACCGGAGGTACCGTCGGCGCGGGTTTGCGTGCTGCCCGCACAAAACCACGTTTGGACATGCCTAACCTCCGACCAGTTCGTTGGCTTCCGGGATCGGCGCCACCGCACCACCTCCGTTGATGGTGTCGTGCGCCAGCAATGCGCTGTCGCGACTGATGGCCGGCCCTGCCGCGAACGTGCGTACGATCGGCCACGGGGCCGAAACGGCGCTGCGCGGATCCAGCCCGAGTGCCTGCAGCGTCTTGTCGTCCCACTGCACGCCGAACCGAACGCCTTGCGGGGAGACCCAATACAGGCTTTCACGGCTTTGCGCCGTCGCGACGCCGCTCGTGGTGGCAACGAAATTCGCTGCACCCGGCAACATCAGCGTCTGGTCTGCCTCCACCGACTCGGGATGCCGGTCGTCGCGTACCAAACGCACCACTCGGCCGTCCATTCCGATCGGCACCGGCAGACCCCTACCGCTGTAGACGGTGATCGAGGCTTGCGGATCGGTGGACTGTTTCTGCCATGCCACACATGTGACCGGATTCGCCTTTTTGTCAACAAAATTCAGC
>NZ_JBYCLD010000321.1:0-1882 GCF_057473725.1 Mycobacterium sp. TH-M11
TTGTTCGCGTTTGATCTCCAGGGCGATGTCGATGAGCTGGTCTTCCTGACCGCCGATCAGCTTGCGCTGCCCGGCCCGGTGTAGCAGTTGGTGGGCCGGAACCCCGTAGCGCTCGGACTGACGGACGGCGTGCTTGAGGAAGCTGGAATACACCCCGGAGTAGCCCATGATCAGCGCGTTGCGGTCGAGCAGGCATTCGGCGGGCATGGTCGGCGCGACCACTTCTTCGGCGGCGTCGGCGATGTCGAAGAAGTCGATGCCGGTCTTGACGCCGATCTTGTCGAACACCCCGATCAGCGCCTCGACCGGCGCGTTGCCCGCGCCCGCGCCGAATCGGCGGCAGGAGCCGTCGATCTGCTTGGCGCCGGCTCGGACCGCCTCCACCGAGTTGGCCACGCCGAGGCCGAGGTTCTCGTGGCCATGAAATCCAACTTGAGCATCCGATCCTAATTCGGCGACCAGGGCGGCGACCCGGTCGGCCACTGCGTCGAGCACCAAGGCGCCCGCCGAGTCGACGACGTAGACGCATTGGCAGCCCGCGTCGGCCATGATCCGGGCCTGGGCGGCCAGCTTCTCCGGGGAGATGGTGTGGCTCATCATCAAGAAGCCAACGGTTTCCAAACCGAGCTCGCGGGCCAGCCCGAAGTGCTGGATCGAGACGTCGGCCTCGGTGCAGTGAGTGGCGATCCGGCAGATCGCGCCGCCGTTGTTCTGCGCCTCCTTGATGTCTTCTTTGGTGCCGACGCCGGGCAGCATCAGGAAGGCGATCTTGGCTTCTTTGGCGGTCTGCGCGGCGAGCTTGATCAGCTCCTGCTCGGGTGTTTTGGAGAAGCCGTAGTTGAAGCTCGATCCGCCCAGCCCGTCGCCGTGGGTCACCTCGATCACCGGCACGCCGGCGTTGTCCAGCGCGGCCACAATGGCGCCGACCTCGTCGGTGGTGAACTGGTGACGCTTGTGGTGCGAGCCGTCACGCAAAGACGTGTCGGTCAGCCGGACGTCCCAGATCGGATTGAAAAAGATGTCAGATGTCATGGCGCCGTTCCTCCTCATCGCTTCGCTCTGCATCGTCGCCGGCGCGCGTCATGCCTGTGCTCCCTGGGCTGCCGCCGACAGCGATTCCTTGGCGATCTCCTCGCCCACCTTGGTGGCCGCGGCGGTCATGATGTCGAGGTTGCCCGCATACGGCGGCAGGTAATCGCCGGCGCCTTCGACCTCGACGAAGGTGGTGACCAGTGCTTGACCGCCGGAGTGCACCGACGGATCGTCGAACTGCGGGTCGTTGAGCAGTCGGTAGCCCGGCACGTAGGTCTGCACTTCAGCGACCACGTCGCGAATCGACTGGGCGATCGCGTCGTGGTCGGCGTCTTCGGGGATGGCGCAGAAGATGGTGTCGCGCATGATCATTGGCGGATCGGCCGGGTTGAGGATGATGATCGCCTTGCCACGTTTCGCCCCACCGATGGTCTGCACGCCGCGTGAGGTGGTCTTGGTGAACTCGTCGATGTTGGCCCGGGTGCCCGGACCGGCCGACGACGAGGAGACCGACGCGACGATTTCGGCGTAGGGCACCTCGACCACGCGACTGACCGCGTAGACGATCGGAATGGTCGCCTGCCCGCCGCAGGTGATCATGTTGACGTTGGGCGCATCGAGATGCTCACGCAGATTGGCCGGCGGGATCACCGCCGGGCCGACGGCGGCGGGTGTCAGGTCGATCGCCCGGATACCGGCGGCCTCGTACTTCGGGGCAGCGTCGCGGTGCACGTAGGCGCTGGTCGCCTCGAACACCATGTCGGGCTTCTCGGACTGCGCCAGCAGCCAGTCGACACCCTCGTGGGTGGTCTCCAGGCCCAGCTTGCGGGCCCGCGCCAGGCCCTCGCTG
>NZ_JBYCLD010000322.1:0-23241 GCF_057473725.1 Mycobacterium sp. TH-M11
CGCGAAAACGCCGACAACAAGCTGTACGGAAACATCAGCCACCTGGCCCCGCGTAAGCGCAGCAACCCTGACTTCCAGATCGCGGTCGGCGGATGTCTGGCTCAGAAGGACAAAGACGACGTGCTGCGCAAGGCGCCGTGGGTCGACGTCGTGTTCGGCACCCACAACATCGGGTCGCTGCCCACGCTGCTCGAACGAGCCCGGCACAACCGGGTCGCGCAGGTCGAAATCAAAGAGGCGCTGCAGCAGTTCCCGTCTGCCCTGCCGGCAGCTCGTGAATCTGCATACGCCGCATGGGTTTCCATCTCGGTGGGCTGCAACAACAGCTGCACGTTCTGCATCGTCCCGTCCCTGCGGGGCAAAGAACTGGACCGCAGGCCCGACGACATCCTGGCCGAGGTGCGCTCGCTGGTCGCCGACGGCGTCCTGGAAGTCACGCTGCTCGGTCAGAACGTCAATGCCTACGGGGTGTCGTTCGCCGATCCGCAAATACCGCGCAACCGTGGCGCGTTCGCCGAACTGCTGACCGCGTGCGGACGCATCGACGGGTTGGAGCGGGTGCGGTTCACCTCGCCGCATCCGGCCGAGTTCACCGACGACGTCATCGACGCCATGGCCCAGACGCCCAACGTCTGCCCGGCGCTGCACATGCCGCTGCAATCCGGTTCGGACCGGATACTGCGCGCTATGCGCAGGTCGTATCGTGCCGAGCGCTACCTCGGCATCATCGACCGGGTGCGTGCGGCGATGCCGCACGCCGCGATCACCACCGACCTGATCGTCGGGTTCCCCGGCGAAACCGAAGAAGACTTCGCTGCCACTCTCGATGTGGTACAGCAGGCCCGCTTCGCCAACGCCTTCACCTTCCAGTACTCCAAGCGCCCCGGTACCCCCGCGGCCGAACTCGACGATCAAGTACCCAAAGTCGTCGTGCAGGAACGCTATGACCGACTGATAGCGCTGCAGGACCAGATCGCGCTGGAGGAAAACCGCAACCAGATCGGCCGGACCGTCGAGTTACTGGTGGCCACCGGAGAAGGCCGCAAAGACAGCAGCACCGCACGGATGAGTGGGCGCGCGCGCGACGGGCGGCTGGTGCATTTCACGCCGGGCGAGCAGTCGGTGCGCCCAGGCGACGTCGTCACCACGACGATCACCCGCGCGGCTCCACATCACCTCATCGCCGACGGCGACGTCCTGAGCCACCGCCGCACCCGCGCCGGCGACGCAGAGGCCGCCGGTCAACGTCGGAGACCATTGAGTCTGGGTATGCCCACGGTAGGACAGCCCGCCGCCACAGCAGAGCCGGTGGGGTGCGCGCGATGAGCGGCAACGGGGCGGAATTCGACGCCTTCCGTGATGACATCGAGGCGGCCGAGCGGCGGATCGCCGGCGAAATCGACCCGGGTGCACGGGCCTTGGTTGTCGCCATCTTGGTGTTCGTGCTCATCGGATCGTTCGTTTTGCCGCACGCCGGCGATGTGCGCGGGTGGGATGTGCTGTTCTCCACCCACGGTGCCGGCAAAGCGGCGATAGCCTTGCCGTCACGTGTATTCAGTTGGTTGACACTGATTTTCGGCATCGGTTTCTCGATGCTTGCGCTACTGACCCGGCGCTGGGCACTGGCTTGGGTTGCGCTGGCCGGCTCCGCGGTGGCCAGCGTCGCCGGGCTGCTGGCGATCTGGTCGCGGCAGACGGTGGCGTCCGGGCACCCGGGTCCCGGCATCGGGCTGATCGTGGCCTGGATCGCGATCATGGTGCTGACGTTCCACTGGGCGCGGGTGGTGTGGTCGCGCACGATCGTGCAACTCGCCGCTGAGGAACAACGCCGTCAGGCCGCTGCGCGGCGGCAGGCGCGAACGCTGTTGGAGAGTCTCGATAACCCCCAGCCGCCCGAGCCCAACGGCACGTCAGGCTCGAGCTAGCGGCGGCGAGTCAGCGCAGCGGCTGCCGCATCAGCCCACTGCCGCCACTGGTCGGCGTTGGCCTTGGCTTCGTCGGCCTCCTTGCCGCGGCCCGCTGCTTCAGCCTTCTGCGCCTGGCGTTCGTACTGTTCTGCGCGTTCGCGGAACTGGTCGGCCCGGGCCTGCGCCTCGGGGTCGGGTCCCGAGGGCTCGGTGGCGTCACGGACCTTCTTCTCGACCGCGCGCAAGCGCCGCTCGAGGTCGGCCGATTTTTCCCGGGGAACCTTGCCGATCGCGTCCCATTTCTCGCCGATGGCCCGTAGTGCCGCGGTGGCCGCCTTCTGGTTGCTCATGTCGATCTTCTCCGCCTCAGCCAGCAGCGCCTCTTTGGCGGTGGCGTTGGCGTTGAATTCGGCATCCCGCTCGGCGGTCGCGGCGTTGCGGGCCTTGAAGAAGGTGTCCTGCGCGCCCTTGAAGCGGGCCCACAGCGCGTCGTCGACGTCGCGGGCGGCGCGGCCGGCGGCTTTCCAATCGTCGAGGAGTTTGCGAAATTCCGCGCTGGTGGCGCCCCAGTCGGTGGAGTCGACAAGCGCTTCGGCCCGCACGCAGAGCTTCTCCTTGGCCTCGCGGGCCCCGACCCGGCCTCGGTCCAACTCCGCGAAATGTGATCCGCGCCGCCGGTTGAAGGTTTCCCGCGCTGCCGAATAGCGCTTCCACAGCGCGTCGTCGGTCTTGCGGTCCAGCCCGGTGATCGTTTTCCATTCCTCGAGAATTGTGCGCAGTCGGTCGCCTGCGACTTTCCATTGCGTCGAGGTGTTGGCCAGCTCCTCCGCCTCGGCTGCCAAGGCATCTTTGCGTGCGGTCGCCGCGGCCCGATGCTCGTCACGAAGAGCGCGGGCGGCGGCTGCGGCCGCACTGGCGTGCTCGGCGATGCCGGCGAGACGGCGAGCCAGCGCATCGACGTCGCCGAGGACGTTGGCGCTCGGCAACGTCTCGGCCAGCGCGGCAGCCGTGGCTTTGACCTTGCGCGCATCGCCGGTACCGGCGGCCAGCCGCTCTTCGAGCAGGGTGATCTCGGTGCTCAGGTCATCGAATCGCCGCCCGAAGTGGGCGAACGCCGCTTCGGTGTCACCCGCTTGCCAGGAACCCACGACACGCTCGCCTGCCGCGGTGATCAGCCACACCGTTCCGTCATCGTCTACCCGACCGAACTTGTGTGGGTCGCTGACCGGCGCTGACACCACCGGGTGCGCCGGGGGGCGTGGGGTCGGCTTGGGGCCTGGCCGCGGGCCCGGCCGCGGTACTTCGTGTCGCTCGTCGGACGTCATCAACTGCCGTTACCTACCCTTCGCGCGGTTATTGGCCGCACACCTGCCGCGCGTAGCGGCGCCGTCGAAACGAGATACGCAGGTCCGTACCCCACCAGTATTGAAGCAGCTTGGCCAGTGCAGCGTTCCGAGTTGGCGGCGCAGTGGCTTCGGCCGGGCCGATATGGGGCAGGTGAAGACGTGTTACCGGCGATGATTCGCTGCTCGCCCCTAGGCTGGTGGGTAAACTCAGGAACAAGGGGCGGTGAACCATGTCGAAAGCGGATTTGGCGGCGCTGATCGCGCTGTGCGCCGCTTTGGCATCCGCGGTCGGCGACGTCATTCGTCAGCGTTCTGCTCAGGAGGTCACCGACGCCGACGTCGGCCACCTCGAACTGTTCCGCTTGTCGCTGCGTGACGCACGCTGGTGGATCGGTGGCCTGGGAGCTGTCGCCAATTACAGCCTGCAGGCCGCCGCGCTCGCGTTGGGCTCGGTGATGTTGGTGACGGCCTTGCAGGTGACCTCGCTGCTGTTCGCGCTGCCGATTTACGCCCGCCTGGCCCACCACCGGGTGACCCGCTGGGAGTGGACCTGGGCGGTGTTGCTGGCCGGGTCGCTCGCGGTGTTGGTGGCGGTCGGCGACCCCGGCGCGGGGGTCGCGCGCGGGTCGACCGTGAGCTGGCTCGCGGTGGCCGCGGTGCTGGGCCCGATGTTGGTGTTGTGCGTTCTGGGCGCCCGGATCTGGGCCGGCGGGACGCTGGCGCCCGTCCTGTTGGCAGTAGTGGCTGGGTCGTCGCTGGCGCTGTTCGCCGTGCTGACCAAAGGTGCCGTTGGGGCGGCGTCGGGTGGGTTTGGCGCAGTGCTGCGCGCCCCCGAGCTCTATTGTCTGCTGCCGGCGGCGCTGGCGGGAATGATCTTCCAGCAGTCGGCATTTCGCGCCGGCGCATTGACCGCATCGCTACCGGCGGTGACGGTGACGAAGCCGCTGGTCGCGGCCGTGCTCGGGGTTGTGGTGCTCAGCGAGACGTTGAACGCCGACGGTGCGAGGGGGTTGACACTTCTCGGCGCCGGGGTGCTGGTGATCGTGGCGACGATAGCATTGGCCCGCGGCGAGGCGGCGACCATGGCGGCGGGCAGCGGACGA
This sequence comes from Mycobacterium sp. TH-M11, assembly GCF_057473725.1. Classification (NCBI taxonomy): domain Bacteria; kingdom Bacillati; phylum Actinomycetota; class Actinomycetes; order Mycobacteriales; family Mycobacteriaceae; genus Mycobacterium; species Mycobacterium sp. TH-M11. The sequence continues at coordinate 4,357 of NZ_JBYCLD010000322.1, forward strand.
GACGTCGTTGTAGCCGAGCAGGAGCCGTCGAGTCGCTAGCGACGAGGTTTTCACAGCCCACATCAGTACCGTGGCGGGGTACAAATCGGGCGAGGAGGGTTAAGCGTGCCGAAGGCGGAGCTCGCGGGGTTACTCGCGCTGGCGGCTGCGTACGCATCAGCACTCGGTAATGTTGCGCGGCAACGGTCCGCGCACGAGGTCACCGAGGGTCGCGTCGGCTATCTCAGGTTGTTTTTTCTGTCGTGGCGCAATCGGTCTTGGCGGCTCGGAGCGGTCGCGGCCGTTGCCAACTACGGACTGCAGGCCGCGGCGCTCAGTTTCGGCTCGGTGATATTGGTGACCGGGCTGCAAGTGACAGCCCTGCTTTTCGCGCTACCCCTTTACGCCCGGATGACCGGAGTCCGTGTGAGCCGGTGGGAGTGGTGTTGGGCGGCGGTATTGGCCACCGCGCTGGCCGTCATCGTCACCGTCGGACACCCAGTGGCCGGACATTCGCGCGCGCCGCTGCACATCTGGTTGGTGGTTGTCGCCATCGCGGGTCCGCTGGTTGCGCTGTGTCTGCTTGGAGCACGGCTCTGGCCGGATGGGGTGGTCGCCGCGGTGTTGCTGGCCGCGATCTCGGGTGCATCGCTGGCGTTGTTCGCCGTGCTGGTGAAAGGTGCGGTCGACGCCGCCGCGGGCGGCATCCTCGCGGTCTTGGCCGCTCCTGAGCTCTACGCCTGCATCGGGGCCGCCGCCGCCGGGATGGTGTTCCAGCAGTCGGCGTATCGACGCGGCCCGCTCAACGCCTCGATGCCGACGATGACGGTGGCCAAGCCGACGGTGGGCGCGTTGTTGGGCATTTTCGTGTTGGGGGAGACCGTGCGTTCCGGCGACGAGACGGTGTTCGTGGTCGGGGTCGCGGTGGCGGTGATGGTGATTGCCACCGCGGCGCTCGCCCGCGGCGAGGCCGCGACGGTCGAAGCGCACACCGACGCGTTCGCCGCAACGGCGTCGACCCGCTAGTTTGATCGCGTGCTAGGCGCCATCGCGATCATTCCGTCGGCTCCGGTGCTGATCCCCGAGCTGGCCGGTGCGGCCGCCGACGAGGTCGCGGAGTTACGGGCGGCCACCATCGCTGCCGCCACTGCGCTGCCGCCGCGCTGGATCATCGTCGGGGTGGGCGCCGCGGACGGTGTCGTCGGCCCCGCGAGTGTTGGCACGTTCGCGGGTTACGGCGCCGACGTGGGCGTGCGGTTGTCGCCGCAGGCCGACGGTCCGCCGATCCCGATGCCGCTGTGTGCGCTGATCGGCGGTTGGACGAGAGCCCTGGCTCAGCCGGATGCGGTCGCTCAGGTTCGGGTCTACGCCGAGGGCCACGACACCCCGGCCGCGGTAGAAATCGGCCGGCGGCTGTGTGCCGAGATCGACCGGTCGAGCGAGCCGACCGGGGTGCTGGTGGTCGCCGACGGCGCCAACACCCTGACGCCGGCAGCGCCCGGCGGTTACCGGCCCGACGACGTCGACATGCAGCGTGCCCTGGACGACGCGTTGGCCGGCGGCGACGTCGCCGCGCTGACCCGCTTGCCCGCGCGGGTCGGTGGGCGGGTCGCGTTCGGTGTGCTGGCCGGTCTGGCGGAGCCGGTGCCACGGTCGGCCAAGGAGCTCTGCCGCGCGTCGCCCTTCGGCGTCGGGTATTTCGCCGGCGTCTGGCAGCCGTGAGGCCGCTGGCCATCGTCGGGCCGACCGGGACAGGCAAATCGCAACTGGCCCTTGACGTTGCGGACCGGCTCGGCGGACAGGCGGAGATCGTCAACGCCGACGCGATGCAGTTCTACTGCGGCATGGACATCGGCACCGCCAAACTGCCCGTCTCCCTGCGCCGCGGCATCCCGCACCACCAACTCGACGTCCTCGACGTCACAGCCACCGCCACCGTCGCGCGCTATCAGTGCGACGCCGCCGCCGACATCGAGGCGATCGCCGCGCGCGGCAACGTTCCCGTCCTGGTGGGCGGGTCGATGCTGTACGTCCAATCGCTACTCGATGACTGGTCGTTCCCGGCGACCGACCCCGCGGTGCGGGCCAAATGGGAAGAACGGCTCGCCGAGGTCGGCACCCGCGCGCTGCACGCCGAGCTGGCCCACCGGGATCCGGCCGCCGCGGTCTCGATACTGGCTACCGACGGCCGCCGCATCGTGCGCGCGCTGGAGGTCGTCGAGCTGACCGGCCAGCCGTTCGCCGCGTCGGCGCCGGTGATCGGCGCACCGCGCTGGGACGCGGTTATCATCGGATTAGATTGCGACACAGCGCTTCTCGACGAGCGGCTGGCTCAACGCACCGATGCGATGTTCGAACACGGTCTGGTCGCTGAGGTGATGGGTCTGCTCGGGCGCGGACTGCGTGACGGTGTGACCGCGTCACGAGCGTTGGGGTACGCGCAGGTTCTCGAGGATCTCGACGCCGGCGGCGACGGCGACGGCGCCAGAGCGCCGACATTCGTCGGCACTCGCCGCTACGTGCGACGACAGCGGTCCTGGTTTCGTCGCGACCACCGGATCCGTTGGCTGGATGCCACCGCCGACGGTAACGCCGACGCGGCGCTGAGGGTGTGGCGCCACGTATCCTGAGCAGGTGATCCAATTCGCCAAAGGCCATGGCACCGAGAACGACTTCGTCGTGCTGCATGACCTCGACGCCGCGCTGGCGCTGACCCCGGACGTGGTGTCGGCCTTGTGCGACAGGCGCCGCGGCCTGGGCGGCGACGGCGTGCTGCGGGTCACTACCGCGAAAGCGGCACTGGCTGCGGGCGTGTTCGATCGGATGCCCGACGGGCTCCGCGCCGAGGACTGGTACATGGACTACCGAAATGCCGACGGGTCGATCGCGCAGATGTGCGGCAACGGCGTTCGGGTGTACGCGCATTACCTACGAGCCAGCGGGCTGGAAACCCGCGACGAGTTTGTCGTCGGCTCCCTGGCCGGGCCGCGGCCGGTCATCATGCACCACGTGGACGCCACCCGCGCCGATGTCCGGGTCGACATGGGCAAGGCCAATCGGCTGGGGCCCGGGCAAGCCGTTGTCGGGGGCCGGATGTTCAACGGGCTGGCCGTCGATGTGGGCAATCCGCACCTGGCATGCGTTGACTCCGCGCTGACAACCGCGGCGCTCGCGGAGCTGGACGTCGCGGCCCCGGTCAGTTTCGACCACGACCAATTTCCCGACGGGGTCAATGTAGAGATTCTCACGGCCCCCGACGACGGCACGGTGACCATGCGGGTGCACGAGCGCGGCGTGGGCGAAACCCGCTCCTGCGGAACGGGAACCGTCGCCGCAGCCGTCGCGGCGCTGTCGCATCGCGGCGCGACTACCGGCACCCTGACCGTGCGGGTGCCCGGGGGTGATGTCGTCGTGACGGTCACCGAGGCCACCAGCTACCTACGCGGGCCGTCGGTGTTGGTGGCCCGCGGCGAATTCAGCGAGCAGTGGTGGGTATGACCTATCCCGACCTTCCTGCGACCCCCAGCACCGGTGATCTCGCGCTCGACGACCGCGCGGCGCTACGCCGTGTTGCCGGACTGTCCACCGAGCTCACCGACGTCTCCGAGGTCGAGTACCGCCAGCTGCGACTCGAGCGGGTGGTGCTGGTCGGCGTGTGGACCGACGGCAGCGCCGCCGACGCTGACGCCAGCCTCGCCGAACTGGCCGCGCTGGCCGAAACCGCGGGATCCGAGGTGCTCGAGGGCATGGTCCAGCGGCGCAGCAAGCCTGATCCCTCGACCTACATCGGGTCGGGCAAGGCAGCCGAACTGCGTGACGTGGTGCTGGCCACCGGTGCCGACACCGTGATTTGCGACGGTGAACTGTCCCCGGCGCAGCTCAACGCCCTGGAGAAGGCCGTCAAGGTCAAGGTTATCGACCGCACCGCGCTGATCCTGGACATTTTCGCCCAACACGCCACCAGCCGGGAAGGCAAAGCGCAGGTGTCGCTGGCGCAGATGGAGTACATGTTGCCGCGGCTGCGTGGCTGGGGTGAGTCGATGTCACGCCAAGGCGGTGGCGCGGGCGGCAGCGGCGGCGGTGTGGGCACCCGCGGGCCTGGTGAAACCAAGATCGAGACCGACCGGCGCCGGATCCGCGAGCGAATGTCCAAGCTGCGCCGCGAGATCAAGGACATGAAGCAGGTCCGCGATACCCAGCGCAGTCGCCGGCGAAGCAGCGAGGCGCCCTCGATCGCGATCGTCGGCTATACCAACGCGGGTAAGTCCAGTCTGCTCAACGCGCTGACCGGTGCGGGGGTACTGGTGCAGGACGCGCTGTTCGCAACGCTTGAACCCACTACCCGCCGTGGACAATTCGACGATGGCAGGGCGTTCGTCATCAGCGACACGGTCGGCTTCGTGCGGCATCTGCCGACGCAGTTGGTGGAGGCGTTCCGCTCGACGCTGGAGGAAGTTGTCGACGCCGACCTGCTGGTACACGTCGTCGACGGCTCAGACGTGAACCCGCTGGCGCAGATCAGCGCGGTACGTCAGGTGGTGTCGGACGTGTTCGCCGACCATCACAGCGGTCCGGCGCCGGAGCTGATCGTGGTCAACAAGATCGACGCCGCAACCGACTTGGGGCTGGCCAAGCTGCGTCGCGCGTTGCCCGGGGCGGTGTTCGTCTCGGCCGCGACGGGGGAGGGCGTCGACGCGCTGCGCCGGCGGATGGCTGACCTGGCGGCGCCGACCGACACCGCGGTGGACGTCGTGATCCCATACGACCGTGGCGATTTGGTCTCACGCATGCATGCCGACGGCCGTATTCAGGAGACCGAGCACAGCAACGACGGAACCCGCATCAAAGCGCGTGTCCCGGTTGCGTTGGCCGCGGCCCTGCGTGAATTCTCAGCCGACTGAAAGGTCTTGGCAGATAGCAGAAAGCGCCGGAGCCCCCCGCTCCGGCGCTTCTGTTCCCCCGAGTATTACCGCGACCCGCCGTCCCGCCCGTGTGGACACCTGAACTTCTCAGTAGGATTTAAGGTACCCCGAAGGCTTATGCGCGTAAAGAACATTGCCGGGAAACTTCTTGACTAATGTCAATAGACTATCGATGCTGGCTGAAGCTTTTTCGGTCGCTGAAGGCCGCACGAGTGTGTAACGAGGGAACATTCGGTAAGGCTCAGCGGTTTTTCAGAGGTCGCCGCCCGATGTGTCGGATCATTACGCCAATTCGTAGACGTCCTCGGCGGACGCGGCCAGGATTTGGCGCGCGAGCTCAATGTTGAGCTCGTCCAGTCGCCAGCTGTCGGCCCGATCGCGCTCAGGTTTGGTGGTCAGTTCGAGGAATTCGTCAGTAATGAAACCGCGGCGCATCAGCAGCGTGGTGGTACGGCCATTAATCGTGGCTTGAAAAACGAAGCCCTGCAATGTTCGTCCCCGATCCGGCCGTGCCAATCCCGGATCAATGCTGTAGCGGCCGTCGGTCACCGCGCGACTGACGGCCTCGATTCCGTCGCGGATTCCCGGTTCGTCGAACGCTGCGCGAATGACGATCGATCGACGTTGTGGCGGGTGATTGGGGGACGAGGCGGCAAAGGCCCGCTGCAGTAGCTTGAGCGCGCTGGCCACACCGACCCGCGAAAGCGGCCCGGCATAACAAAGCATGTCGGTGTAGGAGAACTCGAGTAGCTGTCCGAGTTCCTGCACCAGGATCGTCTCGTCCACCGTGCTCAGAGTATGCCGAGACCGGTGCCCTGACCTACCAACCATCCGGTTGGTATATCTTGGGCGGCAGTATTCCCAACCTGCCGGAGGTCATCTCATGGGTAGCGCCGTCAAATACCAGCGCACGCTGTTCGAGCCCGAACACGATCTGTTCCGCGAGTCATACCGGTCATTCCTCGAACGGCACGTGGCTCCCTATCACGACGAGTGGGAGAAGGACAAGATCGTCGACCGCGGGGTATGGCTGGAGGCCGGCAAGCAGGGCTTTTTGGGGATGTCCATTCCCGAGGAGTACGGCGGCGGCGGCAATTCCGATTTCCGCTACAACACGATCATCACCGAGGAAACCACCTACGGTCGTTACAGCGGCATCGGATTCGGCCTGCACAACGACATCGTGGCGCCGTACCTGCTGAGCCTGGCCAACGAGGAGCAGAAGCAGCGTTGGCTGCCGAAATTCTGCAGCGGCGAACTGATCACCGCCATCGCGATGACCGAACCGGGCACCGGCAGTGACTTGCAGGGCATCAAGACTCGCGCCGTCAAAAAGGGCGACCATTATGTTCTCAACGGCTCAAAGACCTTCATCACCAACGGCATCAACTCGGATTTGGTGATTGTTGTCGCTCAGACCGATCCCGACAAAGGCGCACAAGGCTTCTCGCTACTGGCGGTCGAGCGCGGGATGAAAGGGTTCGAGCGCGGACGCCACCTGGACAAGATCGGTCTGGATGCTCAGGACACCGCTGAGCTGTCCTTCTCCGACGTCGAGGTGCCCGTCGAGAACCTGCTGGGGAGTGAGGGCCACGGTTTCATCTACCTCATGCAAAACCTCCCGCAGGAGCGGATCTCGATCGCCATCATGGCCGCCGCCGCGATGGAGCAGGTGTTGGAGCAGACGCTGCAATACACCAAGGAGCGCAAAGCCTTCGGCAAGCCCATCGGCAGTTTCCAGAACAGCCGATTCCTGCTCGCCGAATTGGCCACCGAAGCCACAGTGGTGCGGGTGATGGTGGACGAGTTCATCGCCCTGCACCTCGAAGAGAAGCTCACCGTCGAACAGGCGGCAATGGCCAAGTGGTACGCCACCGAGAAGCAGGTGTACCTGATCGACCGTTGCCTGCAGCTGCACGGCGGCTATGGCTTCATGCGCGAATATCCGGTTGCGCGTGCGTATCTCGATGCTCGGGTGCAGACCATCTACGGCGGTACCACCGAAATCATGAAGGAGATCATCGGCCGCAGCCTGGGTGTCTAGCCTCCGGATTTCCCGGGAATAGGCTCATCCGCCTGCGATGAACAGGTTCTGAGCCGGCGCTGATATTTCGGCCGGAGTGAGGATGGTGGGACCGCGGCTGTGAAATTCATCGGGCAGCCACGATGTGGTCGATGGCCCACCGCAGACCGCAGCTTCGCGAGTGGCTTCTCGGCATCTCAGCGCACAACGTCGCGATGGTGTCGGAGCGGAATTCGATGCAATTGCGCGCTGCGAAGGGTAATTCTGCATCGACGCGATGACCATTCCGTAGGGTCTGCATATGATTTCCCACGTGTCGTCGCCCGCAACAGAGTCGTGGCGGCCCATCGGGCGGACCGCATGGGGTCCAAGAATTCGGGCTGGGCGACCGCGGGAGGGCGGGATGAGAAGGCAGCGAAGACGGCTGGATGTCCTCGCGCGTTCAGCGCGGGGTCTGGTGGCGTTGACCGCGGCATTCACGTTCATGGTGCTGCAGGTGCCCCTCGCGAACGCATCGCCCATTGGCGACGCCGACAATGCGATCACCGCCGCGTGGAAAGAGGCCGGCGGCGACACCTCGGACCTGGGCGCCAAACAGGGCGACTGCTACGTGGTCGGCCAAGGGTTTGCCCAGGACTTCGTGAACGGGAAGATGTTCTTCACGCCGGCGACGGGTCCACGGTCGATGATGGGCGCCATCCTGGAAAAGTACGAGGCTCTGGGTGGGCCTGCGGCGTCCGACCTGGGCTTTCCGACCGCCAACGAGGTACGCGGGTTGGCCGGGCCCGACAGCCGGGTCAGTACGTTTTCGGCAAGCGACAAGCCGCTCATCTACTGGACCGCCGATCACGGCGCGTTCGTTGTGCGCGGCGCGATCAACGCGGCCTGGGACAGGCTGGGCAGTTCCGGCGGCGCCCTCGGCGTTCCGACCGGGGATGAGACCTACGACGGTGAACTCGCGACCCAGGCGTTCAGCGGCGGCAAGGTGTCCTGGAATCGGCTGACAAAGGTTTTCACCACCGTTCCGTCGGACCTGGCCGGTCAACTCGCCGGCCTGCAGGTGCCGGTCGATCCGACGGCGGACATCAACACGGCGTGGCGGGCTGCCGGCGGCGTGTCCGGTCCGCTGGGCGCCAAGCAGGGCGACCAGTATCCGGTCGGCAGCGACGGACTGGCCCAAAACTTCGCGGGCGGGACGGTCTTTTTCAGCCCCAACACCGGCGCGAACGCCGTCGAGACCGACATTCTGGCCAAGTACGAGGCGCTCGGCGGGCCGGTCAATAGTGGCCTGGGCTTCCCGATCGCCAACGAAGCCGACGGGGGTCTGAAACCGGCCAGTAAGGTCAGCGCGTTCTCCGCCGACGACAAACCAGTGATCTTCTGGACGTCCGACCATGGTGCGTATGTGGTACGCGGGGCTGTCAAAGCCGCGTGGGACAAGCTGCTGGGCGCGACCGGCAGACTGGGCGCGCCGGTCGGCGATCAGACCGTCGCCGGCGATGTCGTCACACAGAAATTCACCGGCGGCCAGATCGCTTGGAACAAGACGAAGAACATCTTCACCACGGAGCCGACGAACCTGGCATCGGCGCTGTCCGGTCTGGCGATACCAGGCGAAACCACGCGGGCGGATGCGGCCAGGCCTGATACCGCGGGGGGGTGGCTGCCCGCCCATTGGCGGTGGTTGCTGGCCGGTGTGGGCGCGCTGCTGTTGGTCGGCCTCCTGACACTTGTGGTGGGATGGTCGGGTCGGCGTCGTGCGGCCAGACGCGATGGTGCGGGCCGCGGGAACGACTCCGGTGACGAGGCCGCCACCGAAGCGGTTTCGCAATGGTCCCCGGAGGTCGATTCCGACTTGGCGGTCACCGGCCCGGACGAGGAGTACCGGCCGCCGCGTCCACGGACCGTCCGCCTGCCCAGACAGCCCGCCAGTGCGTGGATGCCACCCGATCACGAGAGTCTGGTGGAGGAGTTGCTCGGCGAGGACACCGATCGGCACGACGAGTATTCCGACTTCGGTGAGTTCGACCACGTCGACGAGTTCAACCAGGCCGACGCGCAGTTCGCCCAGGATCCCGACAATGTCGACACCCACCCGACCGGAATTCCGGTGGGGCGTGAGGCCCGGGTCGGACGGCACGCGGCGGCTGACGCCTACGGCGACGACTCGCAAGAGACGACAGCCGTGCCGATAGCGCGAGTCATGTCCGGGCAGTTGGCAATTCACCTTCCGATGGATGACCCTTACCGGGTGCCGGAGGGCTATCCCGTCAAGGCCAACGCCAGCTCGGGTCTCTACTACATGCCCGACAACGGGCTTTACGACGACACCCCGGCCGAAATCTGGTTCGCTAGCGAGGAAATCGCCAAGGTAAACGGCTTTCACAAGGCCGGCTAGGGCACCGGCTCGCGCCGCGTCAGATCTTGCGGATGACCGTGACGACCTTGCCGAGCACCGCGGCATCGTTGCCCGGGATCGGGTCAAAAGCCGGGTTATGCGGCATCAGCCAAACCTGGTTGCCCGTTCGTTTGAAGGTCTTGACGGTGGCTTCTCCATCGATCATCGCCGCCACGATGTCGCCGTTGTCGGCAACGTTTTGCTGACGGATCACCACCCAGTCGCCGTCGCAGATGGCAGCGTCGATCATCGATTCACCGACCACCTTGAGCAAGAAGAGCGAACCTTCGCCGACGAGTTCGCGCGGCAACGGAAAGACGTCTTCGATCGCTTCCTCGGCCAGAATCGGGCCACCGGCGGCAATGCGACCCAGCACGGGGACGAACGTCGGCTCCGGCAGCGCGTCCGACCCGGCGACGTCGGTGAGCACCGACGGCTTGGTCAGCTCGTCGGCCGAACGGACGTCGACCGCGCGCGGGCGATTGGGGTCGCGGCGCAGAAAACCCTTTTTCTCCAGCGTGCGCAATTGGTGAGCAACCGAAGATGTCGACGTCAGTCCGACTGCGTCACCGATCTCCCGAATACTCGGCGGATATCCACGGGTGGTCACCGACGCGCGGATGACGTCCAGGATGGTCCGTTGGCGCGCCGTCAGGCCCGAATCGGCTGATCGCGGCGCCCGTTGAGATGCGGTATCCGGAGTATCACTGTCGCTCATATGGACGAATGTAGCGATATTTTGCCTAGATATCAAACATGTGTTCGAGGCATGTCGCAGCCAGGACCCGCGCAGTGCCGAGAGAGTTGTCGGTGGCCTGGCTTACCGTCATCGGCATGTGCAACAGTTCGATCACATGTTCGCTTTTCGAACACACTATCGATTACTCTTCGAACACGTGATCGACCACGAGCCGACTGGAGGAACGCACATGATGCACATCGAAACGATCTCACCGACCGCGCCGCCCCGGGTTCGCCCGGCCCAGGTACGTCCGGCCGGCCGCGGTAGCGGGCCGGGATCCCGAGGTCCGCGGCAATCCAGGCCCGTTGCGGCGCCGCCGCGCTATCGCGGCACCGGCGTGTTGCTGTCGAGTGCCCCGCACCGGCCGCGACCCATCACCCCGGCGACCACGGTGGCGCTTGCGTTAGTCGCCGCGGCTATCACGGTGTGGTTGGGATTCGTCGCCCACTTCAGTGGGATGTTGCATGGCGGACCCGAGAAGGCCGCGGTGCACATGCCTGACCGGCTCGCGGTGGTCCGGGTCGAACCGGGGGAGACACTGCAACGTCTGGCTGCCCGGGTGGCGCCGGATGTGCCGGCCGGTGACGTCGCGGCGCGCATTCGCGAACTCAACGAGCTCAAGTCCTCTGCGGTGACGGCCGGCCAGACGCTGATCGCACCGGTGGGATGAGTCGCGTACCAGCCGCGACACCCGGTGATGCTAGGTCCGCGCCCCGGAGCGCAGGTAGGCTCATGGGGGTTCGGGACACCCGAAGTCAGCGCGGCGAAGGAGCGGCCATGCATTGTCCGTTCTGTCGACATCCGGATTCGCGAGTGGTTGACTCCCGTGAAACCGATGAAGGACAGGCGATCCGACGTCGCCGATCGTGTCCAGAATGTGGACGGCGATTCACGACGGTGGAAAATGCGGTGCTGGCAGTCGTCAAGCGCAGCGGCGTGACCGAGCCGTTCAGCCGGGAGAAAGTGATGCGCGGGGTGCGCCGCGCATGTCAGGGCCGCCAGGTAGACGACGATGCGCTCAACCTGTTGGCGCAGCAGGTTGAAGACGCCGTGCGCGCGGCCGGCTCGCCGGAAGTTCCCAGTAATGAGGTCGGCCTCGCCATCCTCGGGCCACTGCGTCAACTCGACGAAGTGGCTTACCTGCGATTCGCCTCGGTCTACCGGTCTTTCGAGTCTGCAGAGGATTTCGAGCGCGAGATCAAAGCGCTGCGGGCCCACCGTAAGGTGCCCACGTCGGGTTGACCAGTTGTCGTAGTGTCGGTCCATGACGCGAGTCGTGCGAACCCAGGTCTGTGTTGCCGGCGGCGGCCCCGCGGGCATGGTGCACGCGCTACTCCTGGCCCGGGCCGGGATCAACGTGACGGTCTTGGAGAAACACAGTGACTTCCTGCGCGACTTCCGTGGCGACACCGTGCATCCCAGCACTTTGCGCGTCATGGACGAGCTGGGGCTGATCAACGAATTCCTGCGTCTGCCGCACACCAAAGTCGATCGGCTCGCTTTCGATACCGATGGGACACTGCGAACCTTCGGCAACTTCCGGGCGCTCGCACGGCTCGGCTTCAGACAGCCTTACATCGCGCTGATGCCGCAGTGGGATTTCCTCGACTTCCTCGCCGAAAAGTGCAGTGCCTATTCGGAGTTCACGCTGATCCGGAACGCGGAGGTGACCGGCTTGATGGTCGATGGGGATCGTGTCGTGGGCGTCCGCACTCCCGATCTGGAGGTGCGCTCCGATCTGGTTATCGGCGCGGACGGCCGCAAATCCGCGGTGCGCGCCGCGGCCGGGTTGCAGGTCGGGAGTTCGAATTCGTCGATAGACGTGCTGTGGTTCCGGTTGAATTGGCGCCCCGGTGACCCTCGGGAACCTGTCGGGGTGGTTCGCAAGGGCCTGATGATGGCGATGATCTACCGGGGCGACTACTGGCAAATTGCGTACCTCATGCCCAAGGGTGAAAACCCCCGAGACGGATCGCTGGAGGCGTTCAAGGAGCGACTGGTCGCCGTGCAGCCCAATCTGGCGCAGCACGTCAACGACTTGCACTCCTGGGACCAGACCAGCCAACTCGATGTGCGGGTGGATCGGCTGACAACCTGGTGGCGTAAAGGGCTGCTGTGTATCGGCGACGCGGCGCACGCGATGTCCCCGGTCGGCGGGGTCGGCATCAACCTCGCGGTCGCGGATGCGGTGGGCGCGGCCAACATCCTCTGCGGCCCACTACGCGAAAACCGGTTGACCGATGCAGATCTCGCCAAGGTGCAGCGGCGGCGCGAGCTTCCGGCCAGGATCATCCAGGCCGGTCAAGTTCTCGTACAAAACAACGTCATCGAACCGAACCTGGCCGGCGACCTGTCGCCGATTCGAGTTCCGAAGATCATCGGCCGGGGACCGCTGCAGTTCATCCCGCCGATCATCGTCGGACGAGGTTTCCGGCCCGAGCACGTCCGCAGCCCCGACGTTCACGCCGCTTAGCTAGGCTGACCCGATGGTGCCCGACCTGCATCCCAACCTGCAAGCACTGGCTGCGCTGCTGGGCACGTGGCGGGGCCGCGGATCCGGTGAATACCCCACCATCGAGCCGTTCGACTACCTCGAAGAAGTCACGTTTTCCCATGTGGGCAAGCCGTTTCTGATCTACGGGCAAAAAACCAAGAGCGCAGTCGACGGTTCACCGCTACATGCCGAAACCGGCTACCTCCGGGTACCGCGACACAACGACGTCGAACTGGTTCTGGCGCATCCGAGCGGCATCACCGAGATCGAGGTCGGCAGATACGTGGTCGACGGGTCCGCGGTCGAACTGGAGGTGGCGACGACGGATGTCGGCGTGGCCCCGACCGCCAAGGAAGTGACGTCGCTGGCACGTCGCCTGCGGGTGGACGGCGACGAACTCACCTACTCGGTGCAGATGGGGGCGGTGGGCCAGCCATTGCAGCATCATCTTTCGGCGGTGCTGCATCGCACAACCTGACGCGAGGGCCAGTTGCTGTTACGCATGGCTCAGCGCGATGCGGTAACGGGCTGAGGCGGTTAAGGCAGGTGCCGCACGCCGTCATTGACGACACGACCGCCAACCTGCACCCACCCCCGCGAACTCCAGGTGGTCTCGAGGATCGATCCCTTGCCCTGACAAATGCGTAGGTCGCGGCTGAGGTAATCGGTGATCCGGACAGCGGCCGAACCCGTCGCCTCATCCTCTGCCACACCGAGATTCGGGGCAAACATCCGCGAGCGTAGTGATCCCGCGGTCTCGTCGACCCAGGCCCACAGGTAGTGCGCCACGTCGTCGGAGTAGTCGGCGGGGTCGGCGGCGGCCAGTTCGTCGACGCCGCCCAGATCGTGAATAGCGAACTCCGGCGACCAGTCCGAGCGGGCACTGATCGTGGTGATGTCGCCGTCATAGTTGACCTGCACCAACCCGACTGGCGCCTGCAGCGTGTGAATCGGCGTGCCAACGGATCTCAGCCACCAGGACGCCCCGACCGTCGGATGCCCGGCGAACGCCAACTCGGTGGCCGGGGTGTAGATGCGCGCCCGCGCAGTGCTGCTGCCGGCAACCGGGAGATTGACGAAAATTGTTTCGCTGTAACCTAATTCGTGGGCAATACGCTGATGCTGATCCGGTTCGAGTGTCGCGGCGTCGACCACGCCGAGTGGATTGCCGAAATTCCCGCCCGCATCGGTGAATACCCGCAACACCGTGACGTCGACGCCCATCAGGACGACGGTACCCGCGTCACCGCGACGTAGCGATCAGGTGGCGCTGCGTTCGTCGGAGCCCATGGCCTCCAGCACCGCGACCCGGGTGTCGTGTGGCCCGGAGACGGTCTGTGCGCCGCCACCGCTGCGGAGCAGCTCGCGAAGCGCGGTCTGGTCGTAGTCGGCCGGCGCAGTGGTGTCGATGAAGCGTTCGACGACTGCGATGAAACGGTCCGGGTCGTCGTGGAACGGGAAATGTCCGGAGTGCTCGAAAATCTCGATCTGGGAGCCGGGCATCGCGGCGTGAGCCATGTGGGCGTGGCTGACCGGAACCACGACGTCGTCGTTGCCCCAAATAATCTGTACCGGAACGGATTGGGTCAAATAACATCGATCGAGCATGGTCACGCTCTGGCCGCGCCAGTCGACCACCGCGCGCAGCGACCGGGTGAACGCCGCTGAGGCCATCGGTTCGGGCAGGCCTTCCAGGATCCGCAGAACATCGGGCAGGTCGTGACCGATCGCGGTGGAGCCCAACACCTTTCCCGCCGCTCGACCGAACAACTGGAGGGTCGGCAGAACCAACGGCAGCCGCAGCAGCGCCAGTGCTTCGCTGCCCAAGGGCAAGGAGGCCACCCGCAACAGAATGTTCACGTCCTTGGTCACTCCGCCGGCGCCGACCAACACCAATCGCTCGACCAGATGGGGGAACTGGTAGGCGAATTGCATCGCGACGCCGCCACCGAGCGAATGGCCGATCACGGTGGCCCGCTCGATGTCCAGAACGGACATCAGGTCGCGCATTCCGTTGGCGTAGGCCGCAACTGAATAGTCGGCCCGTGGCTTGTCTGATTCGCCGTGGCCCAGCAGGTCGACGGCGATCACGGTGAACCGCTGCGCGAGTATGGATTGCACCATCGACCACGTGGTGGAGTTGTCGCCGATGCCGTGGATCAACAGGATCACCGGGCCCGAGCCCGCGACGCGGAATGCCCGCCGGTAACCGTGCACCGTGCGGAACTGGAGCTGCGGGGTAACCTCGCGCACCGAGCGAAGGGTTGGCCTGCGCCCTAGCAGATCAGTCATATCGCCAACTTCGCTGTCGGGCTGGGATACACGGGCCACTCCTGGTCATAGGGGCCGCCCATGCGGCGCACGGTCGGGTCGTAACCCGCCGACGGCGATCAGGTCGGATCGTCGTTGTCGAACCTTTTATCGGCCTGCTGTGCAAGGAAACGCTCGAACTCCGCACCGAGTTCATCACCGCTGGGCAGGTCTTGTTCGCGCGTTAGCAGCGACCGATTTTCCTGCGCAGCAATGAAGGCATCGTACTGGCGCTCCAGCGCTGCCACCACTTGAGCGACATCCGAACTGGCCTCGACCTGCTCGTCCACCTTGAGTTTGATCTCCCCAGCCGCCTCGGTGAGCGCGGTGAGCGGCAACTGCAGCGCCGCGGTCTTCGACACCTGCTCCAGCAGGGCCTGCGCGGCGGCCGGGTAGTCCGTCTGCGCCAGGTAGTGGGGGACATGGACGGTGTAGCCGACCACTTCGTGCCCGTGCTGGGCCATCCGGTACTCCAGCAGATTCGATGCGCTTCCTGGAACCTGCACCTCCGAAATCCACGGCGTGAAGTCCGCGATCAGCTCGCGTTTGTTGGAATGGGCGGTCAACGTGATCGGCCGGGTGTGCGGAACCGCCATCGGGATGGCGCCCAGCCCAATGGTCTGCCGGACACCGAGGCGCTCAGCCAACAACCGGACGGCGGTGATGAAGCGCTCCCACTTCAAATCCGGTTCCATCCCGGCCAGCAGCAGGAACGGCGTACCGACGCTGTCGTGCATGGCGTAAAGGCTGAGCTGGGGGTCTTCATAATGGGTGAAATGGTCGGTCTTGAACGTCATCAGCGGGCGCCGCGACCGGTAGTCGAGCAACTCGTCGATCGCGAATGACGCCACCAATTCGGTGTCCAGGGTGTCTTTGAGGTGGCTGGCGGCCAGCTTGATCGCGTGGCCGGCATCGGAGAACCCTTCCAGGGCGTGCACCAGGACCGGGCCGCGCCCGTCGGACAGCGACAATTGTGGCGCCGGGAATTCGAGCTCGTACATGCCGTTCTGCTCGAGTTGGTACTGCTTGTCCCGGTCAGGGGTGTCGGGGGGCTCGTGATCGCCCATCGCTTCTGCCTCCTAGCCACGGCATGTATCGCACGCCGTGTCAGATAGTGTCCCTCAGATTGCCGAGCAGCGGATAGTGACCCCGCTTTCTCCTATCTTCCAAAACGCCGTCATCGCGGGCGGTATTCCACGGCATACCCGATTCGCGCAGCGTTGATAGGCGTTCCGCGCGGCCGTCATCGTGACGAACGCGCGTCGAAAACAGCGGTCTACACGAGAACAACATGGCGCATGCACAGTTGCGACTTTGTGCACAGCAGGGCGCTCTGGCGGGCCGCGCCGCCCCCGAAATGACGGTGTTGGTTGCCACCGTCGTTGCCATGACCAAGCAGCGAAGCGACTTTGAACTGAATCGGCCCGGCGCGGTGATCGCCGCGCTTCCGGCGGTGTTGGGCTTTGTGCCCGAGAAATCGCTGGTGGTGTTGTCGATCGACGACGGCGAACTCGGGTCGGTGATACGCGTCGATCTGTCCGACGCGGTCGCCGACCAGGTCGCTCATGTCGCCGACGTCGCCGCGGCCGCTGGACCCGAGGCCGCCATCGTGGTGATCGTCGACGCCGACGGGGCCCGCTGCCCGATGTGCAACGACCACTACCGTGACCTGTGCGCGTCGCTGACCGAAGAACTCAGCCGACACGACATCGTGCTGTGGGCCGTACATGTCGTCGACCGGGTGGCCGCCGGGGGGCGGTGGCACTGTGTGGACGGTTGCGGCGCAGGTGGTGTCGTCGACGACCCGTCCGCGTCGCCACTGGCTGCCGCCGCCGTGCTGGACGGGCGTCGGCTTTATGCGCGGCGGGCCGACCTGCAGGCGGTGATCACGCTCGACGGGGCCCGCAGCGCGTCGCTCACCGCTCTGATCGCCGAGCGGGCCGCGCTGCGTGACAAGACGCATCGCGAAGACCCGGCCTCCTGCGCCCGCCGCGATGTCGAAGCCGCGATGGCGGCCGCCGCGGGAGTCGCCGACGGACGACCACTCGCCGACTCCGACATTGCCGGCCTGGCGTGTGCGCTGGCCGACGTCGAGGTGCGGGACACGTTGTACGCCTTGGCCGTCGGCCACAGCGCCGGAGACGCCGAATCGCTGTGGGCAATGCTGGCGCGGACACTGCCCGCGCCGTGGCGGGTCGAGGCGCTGGTGCTGCTCGCGTTCAGCGCCTATGCCCGCGGCGACGGACCGCTGGCCGGGGTGTCGCTGGAGGCGGCCCTGCGGAGCGAGCCGGGGCATCGGATGGCCGGCATGCTCGACACCGCGCTGCAGTCGGGTCTGCGGCCCGAGCACATCCGCGAATTGGCGGTCACCGGATATCGGCTGGCCGAGCGACTCGGCGTGCGGCTTCCCCCGCGGCAGACGCCTCGGCGGCGTGCGGTGTGAGCGCCGGCCGGCTAGACCTTTTCGACCTTGACCGCGTGCGCCATTTCATGCGGCAGACCGACGTCCTCATGGCCGGGGATGACGATGGTCACGCCGCCTGATGGGTTCGATTCGACGGTCACGCGGGCGTTGGGAACGACGCCGGCGTCCTTGAGGCGGGTGATCAGGTCGATGTCGCCCTGCACGTGCTCGGTGAGCTGGCGCACCACCACTGCGACGGGCGGGCCGGCGGGAAGCTCCGTCAAGCGCACCATGTTGGCATCCTCGGCGCCGAAGTCGTCGCCGATACCCAAATCGATGAGCCCGGGGATGGGGTTGCCGAACGGAGACGTGGTCGGGTTGTTCAGCACCTTCATCAGGCGGCGCTCGACGTCGTCACTCATGACGTGCTCCCAGCGACACGCTTCGGCGTGGACCTCTTCCCATGGCACACCGATGACGTCGACCAGAAGTCGTTCGGCCAGACGGTGTTTGCGCATCACGGAAACGGCCAACGTGCGGCCCTTTTCGGTCAGCTCGAGGTGGCGGTCACCGGCGACATGCAGCAGCCCGTCGCGCTCCATCCGCGACACGGTCTGACTGACCGTGGGCCCGCTCTGGTCCAGCCGTTCGGCGATGCGGGCACGCAACGGAGTAACGCCCTCTTCCTCGAGGTCGTAAATGGTCCGTAGGTACATCTCGGTGGTATCAACTAGGTCGTTCATTCCGCACCCTCCATTGCGGGCGAGTCTACTTGCCCAGCTGCGTCAATGGTTCGCTAACACTCCCAGACGGCAGTATGCCCGCCACGGCTGCGGCGGGCATACGTGCCGATGCTGGCGTGAGTTGTCAGCTCGCGTAGGACCGGAGTCGGTCGGCCCGCTCCCCGTTGCGCAGCTTGGCCATCACCTCGCGCTCGATCTGGCGAACCCGCTCGCGGGACAGCCCGAACAGCTTGCCAATCTGGTCGAGCGTGCGGGGCTGCCCGTCGTCGAGTCCGAAGCGCAGCCGGATCACCTGCTGCTCCCGCTCGTCGAGCGTGGCGAGCACGCTGCGAATGTCGGTGTGCAGCAGTTCGGCGATGACCGAGTTCTCCGCCGACATGGCTTCGGCGTCTTCGATGAAATCGCCCAGCGGCGCTTCTTCTTCCGACCCGACCGGCATGTCCAGGCTCACCGGATCCCGGCTGTGCTCCAGCAAGTCGTTGATCTTCTCGACGGGAATGCCGGACTCTTCGGCCAGTTCCTCGTCCGTCGCTTCGCGGCCGAGGTTCTGATGCATCTCGCGCTTGATGCGGGCCAGCTTGTTCACCTGCTCGACCAGGTGAACCGGCAGCCGGATGGTGCGGCTCTGGTCGGCCATGCCGCGGGTGATCGCCTGGCGGATCCACCACGTTGCGTACGTGGAGAACTTGAATCCCTTTGCGTAGTCGAACTTTTCCATCGCGCGGATCAGGCCCAGGTTGCCCTCCTGGATGAGGTCCAGCAGCGGCATCCCGCGACCGGTGTAGCGCTTGGCCAGCGACACGACCAGTCGCAGGTTGGCTTCCAGCAGGTGGCGGCGCGCCGCCTCGCCGTCGCGAACCACGGCGGCCA
>NZ_JBYCLD010000323.1:0-3518 GCF_057473725.1 Mycobacterium sp. TH-M11
CCGCAGTCGCGTCCGCCCCGGACGAGCCATGGCGCAGCAGTCCCGGGGATCGAGACGACGTTGCCCGAGCACATTCCGCCCAATGCGTTCGTCTGCTTCCCCGGGCCGGCATCGGGCGGCATGGGCACGGTCGCTCAGGTCGTCGCCGCAGCCGCGCCGAGGATCACCTTCACGCTGCCCGACGGGTGGGCCAGTGAACCGGGCCAAGGCGACCTGGCGCTGTCGCTGAGCGGTCCCGATTCGATGACGGGCGCCGTGACGATCGGCGCGACGAAACTCGGCCCCGCCGCGGCCTTTTCGGAGTACGCCGACACCCTCGCACGCTCCCGGCCCGACCTGCAGGTCGACGCCGTCGGCGCGAAGTTCTGCGGTTACAGCAGTCAGAAGTTGACCGGGTCGTTCACCGGACCCACGGGTGCCATCGCGTTCGCCGACCGGCTTACCCACATCTGGACCAACTCCGACAACTACCTGGTCGTCATCCATATGGAGGGGCCCGCGGACGTGCCTGGGTTTGTCGCGGCGAAAGCTGCGTTGATGCAGGATTTCGCGGTCGTCATACCCTGAGTGATGCCTACCGAGCTTGTCGACCTGCCGCCGGGAACATTCCGGATGGGTTCGACCAGCTTCTATCCCGAAGAGGCGCCGATCCACACCGTGCGCGTGAGCGCATTCGCCATCGAGCGCCATCCCGTCACCAACGCTCAATTCGGCGAATTCGTCAGCGCGACGGGCTATGTCACGGTAGCCGAGCAGCCGATCGATCCGGCCCTCTACCCTGGTGCCGATATAAGCGAATTAGTCTCTGGCGCAATGGTATTCCGCCCGACGGCGGGCCCGGTCGACTTGCGGGATTGGCGGCAGTGGTGGGTATGGGTTCCGGGTGCCAGTTGGCGGCACCCGTTCGGTCCGGGCAGCGATATCGCCGACCGGGCGCAGCATCCGGTGGTGCAGGTGGCCTACCCCGACGCGGCGGCCTATGCCCGGTGGGTGGACCGGCGATTGCCGACCGAAGCCGAATGGGAGTACGCCGCGCGCGGCGGCACCGCCACCACCTACGCGTGGGGTGAGGTGGAGAAGCCCGACGGGAAGCCGATGGCCAACACCTGGCAGGGCCACTTCCCGTACCGCAACGACGGTTGGGCGGGCACGTCGCCGGTGGCCACGTTCCCGCCCAACGGATTCGGCCTCTTCGACATGATCGGCAACGTCTGGGAATGGACGACCACCGCGTTCTCTGGTCATCACCGGCTGGATCATTCGGTTGAGACCTGTTGTGCGCCAACCATACCCACCGATCCGACGATCATGCAGACACTCAAGGGCGGTTCACACCTCTGCGCCCCCGAGTATTGCCACCGATACCGGCCGGCGGCACGGTCGCCGCAGGCGCAGGACACCGCGACGACCCACATCGGTTTTCGGTGCGTCGCTGACCGGGTCGGCTGACGGCGGTGACGGCGCAGGCACTTTGTGTTCGTGCTCGTCGATTGACCACCATCGACTGCCGAGAGTGCGCCCGTCTCGAAGACCCCGTGAAAGGGGGTAGATCAGTGACTTGCAAGCAACCTGGTGCTGGTGTGTCGGCCGGTCGTGCGCTTGCCGCTTGCTGTCTGCCCCTGACGCACGTGACGCACACGCGACCCGAAAACTCCCGCATCAGGCGGTAGGTTCCCGACTTGCGAGCAAGCCCGTATCGGGCCTGCGGGCGATTCCAGTCCTGACGCCCGGCCGCGACAGCATCGACTCCGGCTAGATCCCGCGAGTCGGCAATACCCGCTGTGCGAAACTCCAGGCTGCGCGCCGGTTCACGCAATAAGCCCGAGGACTTCAATGCGGTGATGCCGGGCGTTGCGCCCGCGCCCTGGCTAGCCCGACGCTCATCGGCCCGGCGGCAGGATCGCGAGCAGCGCATCGATGGCCCAATAGTTCACGGTCGGCCAAGCTCAGTCGCGAACGGCCGCGAGCAGGCCGTCGCCGAGCGGCACCAATGCGGGCGTGAGCAGTTCGTTCTCGGCGATCAACCGCGCTGCCTCGCGCACCGCGGCCACTTCGGCATCGTGGGCCTGCGGATCGCCGGCCCGTCCACCCGCGGCCGCGCCATGCACGACGATCACGCCGCCGGAACGCAGCAATCGCATCCCCTCGACCACGTAGTCGGGCTGGTCGAGCGGGTCGGCGTCGATGAAGACCAAGTCATAGGAGTCGTCGGCCAGCCGGGTCAGCACGTCCTGAGCCCGGCCGCTGATCAGCCGCGTGCGCGACGGGCCGACGCCGCCGTCGGTGAACGCCTCCTTGGCGATCCGCTGATGCTCGGGCTCGATATCGATCGTCGTCAGCACACCGTCGTCGTTCATCCCGGACAGCAACCACAGGCCGCTGACGCCGGCGCCGGTGCCCACCTCGACCACGGCTTTCCCGCCGCTGAGTTTGGTCAGCAGGCTCAGCAGCGCTCCGACGGCCGGTGTGACGGCTCCGGTGCCGATGTCGGCGGCCCGCTCGCGGGCGGCCAGCAGAACCGAGTCTTCGGAAATCGATCCCTCGGCATGCGCCGAGAGCGACTCGGCCCGACTCGTCCCAGGGGTGCGCTCGGTCGTCGCCATGGCGTGAGCGTATGTCCAACGCTTGGCTGGTGCACTCAGGTGGGCCCGCGACACGCGCAAAGTATCAGCGTGATCGAAATGTGATGTGACCGATATGGCCAGCGCAACGGGGGTGTTGGTGCCGTTCTCAGTCAATGTTCAGTGCGGTCATATCCCCGGCACACGCCGATAGACGACGGTGTTCCTTATGGAGCGTGGAGGGCGCTGGCCCGGGAATACATCCGATCATCTTCGCGTTGTGCGCGGTGATGATGTGCCCAGCATTCACGGCAGTCTGAAACCGGAGGATTTCACCATCGCCACACTGATGAGCCCGTCCAGCATGTCGCACCCGGAGCGGTACCGCGGCGCTGACTGGGTGGAGCCCGCTGACGAGCCGTACGGTACCGCGGTCTTCGACGCGACCGGCGACAAGGCGGCCATGCCGTCGTGGGACGAGCTGGTTCGCCAACACGCCGACCGGGTCTACCGGCTGGCCTACCGCCTGTCCGGCAGCCAGCAGGACGCCGAGGATTTGACCCAGGAGACGTTCATCCGGGTCTTCCGGTCGGTGCAGAACTACCAGCCGGGCACCTTCGAAGGCTGGTTGCACCGCATCACGACGAACCTGTTCCTGGACATGGTGCGCCGCCGCGCCAAGGTCCGGATGGAAGCGCTGCCTGACGACTACGACCGGGTGCCGGCCGATGAGCCCAATCCGGAAGAGATTTACCACGACGCACGCCTGGGCCCCGACCTGCAGGCGGCGCTGGATTCATTGCCGCCGGAATTCCGTGCCGCGGTGGTCTTGTGTGACATCGAAGGACTGTCCTACGAGGAGATCGGGGCCACGCTGGGCGTCAAGCTCGGGACTGTCCGCAGCCGAATCCACCGTGGGCGGCAGGCGCTGCGCGACTTTCTGGCCGCCCATTCCGA
>NZ_JBYCLD010000324.1:0-14292 GCF_057473725.1 Mycobacterium sp. TH-M11
GACGGACGCAACGTCTCGATGTACCCGGGATTCGCCACCCAGTATCTTAGGCAGATGCGCGATTTCCAGTACGCCGACTACGACGCTGTCGAGCACGCCGCCGCCCGCACGAGCTCGCCCGCCTGACACGATGGCGTCCGACCGCCCACCTCGCGCCGAAACCGGCACCATCGCCGGTATTTTGGCGAACCTGCGCCGCGCCCCCAAACGCGTCCGGCGCCAGTCGCGAGAGGTCATCGAAAATGCCGTATCGCAGTTGTTCGACGCGGCGGTGCGGTACCCCCACGGCACCTCGGGCTCCGGGGAATACCGCATCGAAGACCTGGCCCGACTGGCCGGCACCACCACCCGCAACATCCGGGTCTACCGCGACCGGGGTCTGCTGCCGGCCCCGCTGCGGGTCGGCCGCATCGCGCTGTTCAACGACACGCATCTGACCCGGCTGCGGCTGATCACCTCCATGCTCGACCGCGGTTACAACATCGCGCACGTCCGGGAAATGCTCAGCGCGTGGGAGGAAGGCAAAGATCTCGGCGACGTACTCGGCCTCGAGACGGCCATCGTCGGTACCTGGACCAGTGAGAAATCCCAGACCATGCCGGTGACAGAAGCGCAACAACTCATCAACGACACCAATGCCTTTGACCGCCTGGTGAGTCTGCAGGTGATCCACGTCGACGACGGGCAGGCCACCATCACCCGCCCGAAGCTGATCGAGGCGTTCAACGAGATCCGCGGCTATGGCATGAGCATGGACAAGCTCGTCGACCTGCACGAGCACATCGCGCCGCTGATCGACCAGATCAGTGAAATGCTGGTGCGCGCCGGCGCCGAACACGTCGCCGATCGGATCAAGCCCGGTGAGGCCTTGCCCGCAGACACCGAAATCGCCGAGCTGATCACCATGTTGGTCCGATTCCGCACGCAGGCCGTCGCGTCGGTGACCGCCACTCTTGCCTCATCCATCGAGACGACAATCGAGTCGCTGGTCAGCCAGATCCTGGCCGAATACCTGGAACGCTCCGCCGAGGCGGGTGTGGGCTAACTCGTTGAGCGACGCGCCACCAGATACGGCGCCAACGTGGTCAGCTTCTCGCAGGTCTCCTCGAATTCCCGGTCGGGGTCCGACGCGGCGATGATTCCCGCGCCCGCGCGCAACCAGGTGCGGCCGTCGCGTTCATAGACGGTCCGCAGTGTCAGCGCCGCATCGAGTGTTCCGTCGGCCGAAAACCTCACGACTGCTCCGGAATACAGCTCGCGAGGGCATTCGTCGAGACGCAGGATGGCATCCACGCCGGCCGCCTTGGGAATGCCTGACGCGGTGACCGCGGGAAACAGCGCCTCGAGAGCGTCCATCCGGTCTTTCGACGCATCGAGTCGCCCGACCACCGTCGAGCCGAGATGCTGCACGCTGCCGCGTTCGCGCACGGTCATGAAGTCGACCACCGCCGAGCTACCGGGTTTGGCGACCTCGTCGATGTCCTGCAGCGCGCTGCGCACCGACAGCGCATGCTCGACAATCTCTTTGGTGTTGGACTCCAATTCCTCACGGGCCGCCCGGTCTCGGTCGGCACCGCGGCCCAACGCCCGGGTACCGGCCAGCGGCTCGGTCACCACGACGCCGTCTTCTTGCACCGCGGCCACCAGTTCGGGGCTGAAGCCCAGCGCCCGAAATCCACCGAGATGCAACAGAAACGAGCGTGCCGGAGTGTTTTTCCGGCGCCCCACCCGATACGTGGACGGAAAATCCAGCGCGAAGGGCACATTGACGCATCGCGACAAAATCACTTTGTGATAGCTGCCCGCGGCGATTTCGTCGATGGCGGTGGCGACGCGGGCGCGGTAGCCGGAATCATCGACGGACACGTCGACAGCCGACGGCGCCGGCAGCGGCGCCACACCCGCACTGAGCAGTCGGCGCACGCGTTCGACGCGGCTGTCGTCGGCGTCGATCACCGCGACCGCGTCGTCGCCCACGACGATCCGGGTGCGCGGCCAGAAGACCCGCGCCAACGGTGTCTGCGGCCCCAGTCGCTGCTGCAGGCCAAAGCGGTAGGCGCCGAATTCAAAGGCAATCCAGCCGAACGCCTCGTCGGTTTCCAGCAGCAGTCGATCGACTGCCTCGCCCAGCACGGGCCCCGGTCTTCCGGACCAGGTCTGCCGCCGAGTTGCGCCGTCTTGGATGATGCGCAGCTCGTCGCTGTCGAGTTCGATCATCGCCAGCGCACCGACGGCCAGGATCCATTGCCCGTCGTGCTCGTAGAGCACGTATTGCTCGTCGTCCGCCTCGGCGAGGGCAGCCGCCAATTCGGCCGCGAGGTCCGCCGGGGCGACGTCGGCCGGTAACGGAAAGGATCGCGACACGGCGTCTGCCGGGCTGGTCTCGACACCAACATGGGTCACAAAAAGTAAGTTTAGCCTAACCTATATACAGGTCTCGTCCGGTGCCGATTGCGCCCGCCGGTAACGTCTGCTATATTCGAACACATGTTCGATATTGAGACGGGTGACGAGTCGTCGTGCGGGGAATCGATGCTGATCGAACGCATCGCCAAGCTGGAGCGATTCAAATCCGCTGCTGCCGCAGCCCAGGCGCGTGCGGCGGCCGCGCTTGATCTGGCACGCCGGGCCGACGAAGCGAGGGCGGGAGTGCCGGCCGCGAGGCGCGGCCGCGGCGTAGCCAGCGAAATCGCCCTCGCCCGGCAAGATTCGCCCGCCCGGGGTGGTCGGCATCTGGGCTTCGCCAAGGCACTGGTGAACGAGATGCCACATACACTGGCGGCCCTGGAGCAGGGCGTGCTCTCCGAGTGGAGGGCCACCATTATCGTGCGCGAAAGCGCGTGTCTGGACGTCGACGACCGGCGCGCGCTGGACGCCGAATTATGCGGCGATCCGGCCGACCTGGACGGAATGGGCGATGCCCGGATTGCGGCGGCAGCCAAATCCATCGCATACCGCCTTGACCCGCATGCGGTCGTCGACCGTGCCGCCAAGGCCGAAACCGAACGGACGGTGACCATTCGGCCCGCGCCGGACACGATGACCTACCTCACTGCGCTTCTTCCGGTAGCGCAGGGCGTATCGGTGTACGCGGCGCTGCAACGGGAGGCCGCCACCACAGCCGACGGACGATCTCGCGGTCAAGTCTTGGCGGACACTCTCGTCGAGCGAGTCACCGGGCGGAGCGCCTCAGCGCCGACGCCGATCGCCGTAAATCTGGTGCTATCGGACCGCACCCTGCTGAGCATCGACGCGACGCCGGCCGACATCAGCGGATACGGCCCCATCCCCGCGGAAGTTGCCCGCGAATTAGTGACGGCAGCGGCCACGGATTCACGCTCACGCGCGACGCTGCGGCGGATCTACAGCCATCCGAAGTCCGGCGCGCTGGTGAGGATGGAGTCACACGCCCGGCGATTCCCACGCGGGCTTGCTCAATTCATCGCGCTGCGCGATCAGCGCTGTCGCACACCCTATTGCGACGCGCCGATCCGGCACCTCGACCATGCCAAGCCCCATGCCCGCGGCGGGCCGACGGATGTCGCCAACGGACTGGGATCCTGCGAGCGCTGCAACTACGCCAAAGAAGCCGCCGGCTGGCAGGTCAGCACCGAGGTTGACGAAGCCGGCCGACACGCGGCCGAATTCACGACACCGACCGGCCAGCGTTACCGATCCATCGCTCCGCCACGCGCACCGGCGGTGACAATCAGCGAAATCGAAGTCAGGGTCGGCATCGCATTGCTGCGACATGCGGCTTAACCGAGCAGGTTGCGGACAACCCCGTCGGCCAGCAGCCGCCCTCGGTCGGTGAGCACCAGACGGTCACCCTCGCGTACCAATAAGCCGTCGTCGACAGCAATGTCGGCGCGACTACGCTCGGCCTCATCCAGCAGTTCGGCGGGCAGACCCTGACGCAGTCGAATCCGCAGCAACACGTCCTCGGTGTGCCGACTGGTGGCGTCCAGCTGCTCGAACCCGGCGACTGGCAAGGCGGCATCGCTCAGCAATTGCGCATAAGCGTTGGGGTGCTTGACATTCCACCAACGCGTCGCACCGACGAAGCTGTGCGCGCCGGGACCGGCGCCCCACCACTGCCCGCCGCTCCAGTAGCCCAGATTGTGTCGACACTCTCCACCCGGACGACTCCAGTTGGACACCTCATACCACTCGAGCCCGGCCGTCGAGAGGCGTTCGTCTACCAGCTCGTAACGATGGGCCAGCACGTCATCATCAGGGGCGGCCAATTCGCCGCTGCGGACTCGGCGTGCCATTGCGGTCCCGTCCTCGATGACGAGGGCATACGCGGACACGTGATCGACGCCGGTCTCGATCGCAGTGTCGACCGAACGCAGCAGGTCGTCGTCGGTCTCCCCCGGTGTGCCGTAGATGAGGTCGAGGCTGACGTGCTCGAATCCCTCGGCGAGCGCCTCGCGGGCCGCCGACGCCGATCGATTCGGCGTGTGAATGCGGTCGAGGACGCCCAGCACGTGCGGCGCCACCGACTGCATGCCCAGCGACACCCTGGTGCAACCGGCCGCGCGGGCAGCCGCGAAAAAGTCCGGCCAGGCCGACTCTGGGTTGGCCTCGGTAGTCACCTCCGCATCGGAGGCCAGTTCAAAGTTGTCCCGCACCGACTGCAGCAACTGAGTCAGGCGCAGCGGCCCCAACAGCGACGGCGTTCCGCCCCCAATGAAGACGGTGTGCACGGTAGGCCCACCCAGCTTGCTGGCCGCCAACTCGAGCTCGATGGCCAGCATCTGCAACCAGGCGTCCGGGTTGACGCCACCCAATTCCGCGGGTGTGTAGGTGTTGAAGTCGCAGTAACCGCAGCGGGTGAAGCAGAACGGCACATGCACATAGATGCCGAGGGGCCCGCCGGTACTGAATTGCAGGTCGGGCAGGTCGACCGGTGAAGTGGATGCCGTCACAGTTACCTAATATCCCGGAGCGCGCGCTCAACATCCACCGCAGGCCGCTTACAGGAACCCTGCAGCGAAATGGGAGAAACCGTTGGGCAAATACCCAGGCTTGGTCGGTAGTTTCAATCACTATGAGCGAAATTCGCACCTGGTAGCTAAGGCCAGCGACATCCGTGGCACAATGAAGGAGTGACCGTTGCCCACCCCGCCCAGCACCGTATTGCGCTGGTGGCACGTCTTCACGTCGACTTCAAGCGTGTTTGCAGCTGTCGCTGTCTGACTTGATTTCGTAGACCCGACCACCTGAGTTCCAGCTGGCACCCGGATCTGCGCCGCCGGGACAGCCACCGGTGGTTTGCGCGGTCCACGCCGGCTACTCCATCAGAGGAGAGTGCCGCATGACGTCCCCCCGCCCCACCAAAAGCCAGGGCCAATGGGCGCTTGGAGAGCGTGACCCGCTCAACCCCAACGAGCAATTCAAACAGGACGATGACGCGCTCAACGTGCGCGACCGGATCATCAACCAGTACTCGAAGACCGGTTTCGACAGCATCGAGAAGAACGACCTGCGCGGTCGGATGCGGTGGGCCGGGCTTTACACCCAGCGCGAGCAGGGCTACGACGGCAGCTTCACCGGCGACGAGAACATCGATCTGCTCGAAGCCAAATTCTTCATGATGCGCGTGCGTTGCGACGGCGGGGCCATCTCGACCGCGGCGCTGCGCACGCTCGGTGAGATCTCCACCGAGTTCGCCCGCGATACCGCCGACATCTCCGACCGGGAAAACGTCCAGTACCACTGGATCCGAATCGAAGACGTGCCGCAAATCTGGGAGCGGCTGGCGGCCGTGGGACTCCAGACGACCGAGGCCTGTGGCGACTGCCCCCGTGTGGTGCTGGGGTCTCCGCTGGCCGGTCTGTCGCTCGACGAGGTGCTCGACCCCACCTCGGCGGTCGAGGAGATCGTCCGCCGCTACATCGGCAACCCGGAATTCTCGAACTTGCCGCGTAAGTACAAGACCGCGATCTCGGGCCTGCAAGACGTCGCCCACGAGATCAACGACATCGCCTTCATCGGCGTCAACCATCCCGAGCACGGGCCGGGGCTGGACCTGTGGGTGGGCGGCGGCCTGTCCACGAATCCGATGCTGGCACAACGGGTTGGCGCTTGGGTGCCGTTGGACGAGGTTCCCGATGTCTGGGAGGCCGTGACCTCGTTGTTCCGTGACTATGGCTACCGGCGGCTGCGGGCCAAGGCCCGGCTGAAGTTCCTTGTCAAGGATTGGGGCATTGAGAAATTCCGCGAGGTGCTCGAAACCGAATACCTCAAGCGCAAACTCATCGACGGCCCGGCCCCGAAGCCGCTGACCCGTCCGATCGACCACGTCGGCGTGCAGAGACTGAAGAACGGGCTCAACGCCGTCGGTGTCGCACCCATCGCGGGCCGGGTATCGGGCACCATCTTGTCCGCGGTCGCCGACCTCGCCGAGTCCGCCGGAGCCGACCGGGTCAGCTTCACGCCGTACCAGAAACTGATCATCCTCAACGTTGCCGACGACAAGCTCGACGAGTTGACCGCCGGACTGGACGCGCTGGGGCTGCCGTCGCGGCCGTCGCACTGGCGTCGAAACCTGATGGCCTGCAGCGGGATTGAATACTGTAAGTTGTCCTTCGCTGAGACTCGGGTGCGTTCACAGTCGTTGGTGCCCGAATTGGAGCGCAGGCTCGAGGACCTCAACACCCAACTCGACGTGCCGGTCACCGTGAACATCAACGGCTGCCCGAACTCATGTGCCCGCATCCAAATTGCCGATATCGGGTTCAAGGGCCAAATGGTCGACGACGGCGAGGGGAATTCCGTCGAAGGATTTCAGGTTCACCTGGGAGGCAGCCTGGGGCTCGACAGCGGCTTCGGGCGAAAACTACGGCAACACAAAGTCACCAGCGACGAGCTTGGCGACTACATCGATCGCGTGGTGCGCAACTTCGTGAAACAACGAGACGGTGGCGAGCGTTTCGCGAACTGGGCGCTACGCGCCGAGGAGGCAGATCTGCGATGAGCAACCTATCCCAAGCAGAATTACGGGAGTTGGCGCAAAAGGGCGCCGCCGAACTAGACGGTGCCAGCGCCAGCGACTTGTTGCGCTGGGCCGACGAGAACTTCGGCGGTGTCGGCGGGCCCCGGTCCACGGCTACCTGTAACTATGTGGTGGCCTCCAACATGCAAGACGCCGTGTTGATCGACATGGCGGCCAAGGTTCGTCCCGGTGTGCCAGTGCTGTTCTTGGACACCGGATATCACTTCGCCGAGACCATCGGCACCCGCGACGCGGTGGAGGCGGTCTACGACGTGCGGGTGCTCAACATCACCCCCGAGCACACCGTCGCCGAGCAGGACGAGCTGTTGGGCAAGGACCTGTTCGCCCGTAAGCCGAGCGAATGCTGCCGGCTCCGCAAGGTCGCGCCGCTGTCCAAGGTGTTGCGCGGCTACTCCGCCTGGGTCACCGGTCTGCGCCGGGTCGAAGCGCCGACTCGCGCCGGCGCGCCGCTGATCAGCTTCGACGAGGCGTTCGGGTTGGTGAAGATCAACCCGCTGGCGGCCTGGTCCGACGACGACGTGCAGAGCTACATCGACGAAAATGATGTTTTGGTGAATCCGCTTGTCTACGACGGCTATCCGTCGATCGGCTGCGCGCCCTGCACGGCCAAGCCGGTCGAGGGCGCCGACCCGCGCAGTGGGCGTTGGCAGGGGCTGCCGAAGACGGAATGCGGGCTGCACGTCTCGTGACGCGCCTTGTGCTTCTGGCCCACGGAAGTAGGGATCCGCGATCGGCGGCCAATGCGCGGGCCGTGGCGAACCAGATCCGGTTCCTACGGCCCGGTCTGCCGGTACGGGTGGCCTTCTGCGATCTGAATACGCCGCGACTGCCTGACGTTCTCACCCCGGACGCGGTGGTGACACCGTTCCTGCTGGCTGATGCCTACCACGCCCGCGTCGACATCCCCCAGCAGATCGCGAGTTGCGGCATAGCCGTTCGGCAGGCCGAGGTGCTCGGTGAAGACGACCGGCTGGTGTCTGTGTTACGCGAGCGGTTGGCCGACGTCGGAGTCGAGAGCTGCGATCCGGCGTTGGGCGTGGCCGTCGTCGCGATCGGCTCGACCCATGCGGCGGCGAACGCACGGACGGCGATAGTCGCAGAAAAGCTCGCCGCTGACACTCAATGGGCTGGTACGACAACGGCATTCGCCACCGGGGACGGTCCGTCACCCGCCGAGGCTGCGGACCGGTTACGGCGCGACGGCGCCCGCCGCGTGGTCGTTGCGCCGTGGTTCCTGGCGCCCGGAAAGTTGACCGACCGCGTCGCGGCTTTCGCTGCGGCGGAGGGTATTCCGATGGCAGCACCGCTCGGTGGGCATCGCCTGGTGGCCGAGACCGTACTGGACCGCTTCGACGCGGCGGTCGCACTGCGTGCGGCGGCCTGAACCGACCACGGCTGTGCGGCGCCTTGCAGTGCCGAGCGGGTCAACTCAGACCAGCCTTCAGCCGGAACTCACCGCGATCTCGTCGACGTCAGAATCCTTGTCCGGCAATACTTTGTGAGGGATATTAGGTATCCGAGTGGCCCGCACATACACGGTGTCCCCCTCCTTCAGCCCGAGCGCCTCAGCATCACCGCGGGTGATCTGAGCGATGAACGGCCCGCCGGTGGCAGCATTGGTCAACTCGACGCGCACCTCGAACCCCAGCATCACCACCCGGTCGACGGTCGCCCGCACCACGCCGGTGGATGCTGCGCCGTCCTCGGCGGCGATTGCCAGCTCAGGACTGCGACCCACCCGAATGTCATGCGGGCGAACGAGGTTGCCGTTCAGTGACGAGACGGCACCCAGGAACGACATCACGAATGCATTGGCCGGACTGTCATACACCGCGCTCGGCGGGCCGATCTGCTCGATCCGTCCGTCTTTGAGCACCGCGATGCGGTCGGCCACATCCAGCGCCTCGGCCTGGTCATGGGTGACCAGAACGGTGGTGACGTGTACGTCGTCGTGCAACCGTCGCAACCAAGCGCGCAGGTCGTCGCGGACCTTTGCGTCGAGCGCCCCGAAGGGTTCGTCGAGCAACAGCACCTGCGGGTCGACCGCCAACGCGCGCGCCAACGCCATGCGCTGACGCTGTCCGCCGGACAGCTGACTGGGGTAACGAGTCTGGAATCCGCTCAGGCCAACCACTTCGAGCAGATGGTCGACCTTCTCGGCGATTTCGGCCTTCGGTCGCTTGCGGATCTTCAGCCCGAAGGCCACGTTGTCACGAACGCTCAGATGCTTGAAGGCCGCGTAATGCTGGAAGACGAAGCCGATTCCGCGTCGCTGCGGCGCAATCCCGGTGACGTCGCGGCCGTTGATGACGATCTGCCCGGTGTCGGGTTGGTCGAGCCCGGCGATGGCCCGCAGCAGTGTCGACTTGCCCGAACCGCTGGGTCCGAGCAGCGCGGTCAATGAGCCCGCGGGCACGTCGAAATCGACGTTGTCCAGCGCAACGAAGTCGCCGTAGCGCTTGTTGGCGCCGCGCACGCTTATGGCGTTGTCAGCCATCAGTCCGCCACTCCGTTCCCGTCATACCTGGTTCCTGTCATGCCTGGTTGCCCGCTCGGTTTCGGTGAGCATCGAGAATCACCTGAACGATCAGCACCACGACGGACACGCCCATCAGCAGCGTCGAGAGCGCGTATGCGCCATACTCGGCGCCGCGGTTGTAGCGATCGGACACCAGCAGCGTCAGGGTTTGCGATTTTCCCGGCAGGTTCGACGACACCATGATGACCGCGCCGTACTCGCCGAGCGTGCGGGCGATGGTCAGCACGACGCCGTAGGTCAAGCCCCACCGGATCGACGGCAAGGTGATCCGCCAAAACGTTTGCCACCACTTCGACCCCAGTGTCGCGGCCGCCTGCTCCTGATCGTCGCCCAGTTCGTGCAGCACCGGCTCGACCTCACGCACCACGAACGGCAACGTCGCGAAGATGCTCGCCAGCACGATGCCGGGCAAGCCGAAGATGATCTTGAAGCCGAAGTCCTTTTCGACGAACCCGAATAGGCCCGCCGATCCCCACAGCACGATCAAGGCCACCCCGACCACCACCGGTGACACCGCAAACGGCAGGTCGATGACCGCCTGCAACACAGCCTTACCGCGGAACCGGTTGCGCGCCAGCATCAATGCGGTGGGCACACCGAAGAGCACGTTGAGGGGAACCACGATCGCGACTACCAGCACCGACAAATCCAGCGCCGAGATCGCCGCTGGTGTGCTGATCCAATCGACGAACTGGCCGACGCCGGGCTGGAAGGTCCGCCACAAGATCAGCCCGACCGGGACCACCAGCAACACCGCCACATAGGCCAACGCCAAGAAGCGGAGCAGGTAGCGAACAGCGGGCGAGGGGGTCATGCCGACAGCTCCTCCCGCCTGGCCGCACGTGACCCCAGGGTACGCAGCACGACCAGGACCACAAACGAAATAAGCAGCAGCACAATCGATATCGCGGCCGCACCGGTCCGGTCATCGTTCTCGATCAGAGTGCGGATCCACTGAGAGGACACTTCGGTCTTACCCGGCACGGCGCCGCCGATCAGCACTACCGAACCGAATTCGCCGATCGAGCGCGCGAAGGTCAACCCCGCACCGGTCAACAGGACCGGCGTCAACGACGGCAGCACCACAGTGGTGAAAATCGTTGCGTTGTTGGCGCCGAGCGACGCGGCCGCTTCTTCGGCCTCGTGGTCGACCTCCAGCAGCACCGGCTGCACCGCCCGCACCACGAATGGCAGCGTGACGAAGGCCAGCGCCACACCGACACCCCATCCGGTGTGCTGCAGATGCAGCCCCACCGGACTGTGATTTCCGTAGAGCGCCAACAGCACCAGGCTGGCCACAATCGTGGGCAACGCGAACGGCAGATCGATGATCACGTCGACAATCCGCTTTCCGGCGAAGTCGTCGCGCACCAAGACCCAGGCAATCAGCAACCCGAAGACCATGTTCACCACGGTGACGCCGGCGGAGATGGTCAGCGTCACCCGGAAGGATTCGACGGCAGCGTTCGAGGTGACCGCCGGCCAAAACTCCTCCCAGCCACCGCCGACCGACTGCCAGAAGATCGCGGCCAGCGGCAGCAGCACGATCAGCGACAGCCACACCACCGAAACCCCGACCCGCAATGACGTTCCGTTGTTGACCAACTTGTTGCGCCCCAAGCGCTTACCGTCGCCAGCGTTCCCGGTGACGTTGCGCGTGATCGCCGTCGTCATCCGGTGGCCTGGGTGTAGATCTTGGTGATGCTGCCCGACTTCTTGTCGAACAGCTGCTCGTCGACCGTGGGCCAGCCACCGAGATCGGCGATCGTCCAGAGCTTTTCCGGCATCGGGAACTGGTCGCGGACAGCGGCTGCCACCGCGGGGTCGACCGGGCGGAACCCGGCCGCCGCCCAGACTTTTTGGGCGTCCACGGTGTATTGAAAATTCTTGAATACGACAGCGGCATCCAAATGCGGGCTGCTGGTCACCACGGCCACCGGGTTTTCGATCTTGATAGTCTGAGCAGGGTTCACATGGGTGATCGGCTTTCCTTGCCGCTCAGCGGCGATCGCCTCGTTCTCGTAGCTGATCAAGACGTCACCGCT
Organism: Mycobacterium sp. TH-M11; assembly: GCF_057473725.1. NCBI lineage: Bacteria > Bacillati > Actinomycetota > Actinomycetes > Mycobacteriales > Mycobacteriaceae > Mycobacterium > Mycobacterium sp. TH-M11. The sequence continues at coordinate 11,606 of NZ_JBYCLD010000324.1, forward strand.
GCCTTGGACGAACACGTCGGTGGCCTCTCGGCCCGAGCCGGGACGCAGTTTGACGTGCTGGCTGACCAAGCTGTGAACGAAGTCGAGACCCGCCTGCGGGTCTCGACCGCCACCGCTGTTGACCACGTAGGGAGCCAGCAGATTCCACTTCGCCGAGCCGGAACTCAACGGGCTGGGCGTGACCACCTCGATGCCGGGCCGCAGCAGGTCATCCCAATCCTTGATGTTCTTGGGGTTGCCCGGTCGCACCACCAGCGTCACCACCGAGCCAAACGGGGTGCCCTTGGTGGCGTCGTTGTCCCAGTCCTTGGCGACCTTGCCCGCCTTGACCAGTCGGGTGATGTCAGGTTCCGTGGAAAAGTTGACGATGTCGGCCGGTTTGCCGTCGACAACACCGCGTGACTGGTCCCCCGATGCTCCGTACGAGGCGACCACCTGGACGCTTTTGCCTGACGGCGAGGCGTTGAACGCCGGGATGACCTTGCTCCAGCCGGGCTCGGGCACCGAGTAGGCGACCAGCGTGATGCTGGTGTTGGCACCGGTCGATCCGCCCCCGACGACATCGCTGGCCCCTCCGTGGCACCCCGCGATCATTCCCGCGGCGACGGTCACCGCGACGACGTGCCGCCACCCGAGGGAGCTTTTGTCGTCGTCGAACAATGGTCGACCTTTCGGAAGTGAGCTTGGCGTCTGACGGCTCCCGTGGCGAAGGCTGATGTCCGTCGACGGGCGGATTCGGCGCGCGGGCAGAAAGTCAGCGACAACAATGCACGTCAGCGACGGCGCAATCGCCCACGGCAATGAGCGCCAAGACATGGCCCTCGGTGCTGCCGGACGCTGCGTGCATGGGCGAATCCTAACAGCCGAAGCCGGGGCAGGTCAGCGCGTCAACCACCAGGCGACGATGACCAATACGACCAGGGCCACCAACACCAGGGTGACCCGCGACCGCGGCATGCCGGTGTTAGGGCTCATCGCGACTCGCCTTCGCTGTGCCGGACCCGATTGATCAGGTGGATACCGCGCCCCAAGGCGCCGTCCAGCGCCGACGCGATCAGGTAGGCCAACGCCAGCACGACCGGCATCACCACGATGGTCTGGAAGACAAACCCCAGGCCAGACAGCCACAGTTCGACGCCGTCCCACCAACTGAGGATCGCGTTCATTGGGCTCACCCTATTCGGCGCCCCCGGGCCGGGCCAATACGTTCCACTAAGCTGGTCCACGGGCCTCGGTGTCCAGCGAACCCCGAGGAGGACTCCGGTGAACCGTCGCATCGCGTTGCTATCGACGTCCGACACCGACCTGCTGTCGGCACGGTCGTCGCTCGCGGCCTACAACCTGGGCAACCCGGCGCGTCAGGACATCGGCGACGTGCTCGGCGATGCCGAGGTCGCGGTGCTCCGGGTGCTGGGTTCGTCGGCGGAGGTGGCCGAAGAACTCGCTGCCCTGCGGGCCACCGGACTGCCGTTGATCGTGCTCGGTGGGGAACGCACGCCCAGCGCCGAATTGATGGAGTGTTCGACGGTTCCCATCGGGCTTGCCGCGCAGGCACACTCGTACCTCGCCGAAGGCGGCCCGGTGAATCTGGCTCAGCTGCATGCGTTTCTGTGCGACACCGTGTTGCTCACCGGACAGGGATTTGACGAACCGGTGGTGGTCCCCGACTGGGGCTACGCCGAGCGGCCCACCGTTGCCGGCGGCGCGCGCGTCGGCGTGCTGTACTACCGGGCCCACGAGGTCAGCGGCAACTCCGGCTTTGCGCACGCGCTCGCCGACGCGATCGACGCCACCGGCAATGCGGTCGGTGTGCCGATCTTCGCGTCCTCGTTGCGCAGCGCACCCGACGAATTGTTCGATGCGCTCGGCACGCTGGACGCCGTGGTGGTCAGCATGCTGGCGGCCGGTGGCTCGAAGTCGGCCGCCGCCGGCGCCGGCGAGGACGATTCCTCATGGGACATCGAACGCATCGCCGCGATGAACATCCCGGTGCTGCAAGGTCTTTGCTTGACCTCCTCCCGCGAGGAATGGGCGTCCAACTCCGACGGGGTCACCCCGCTGGACTCCGCGACGCAGATCGCGATACCTGAATTCGACGGGCGCATCATCACCGTGCCGTACTCCTTCAAGGAGATCGACGACGACGGACTCCCCCGTTACGTCGCCGACGCCGAGCGTTGCGCACGGGTCGCGGCGATCGCGGTCAACCACGCGAGACTGCGACAGATCCCCAACCGGGACAAGAAGCTCGCACTGGTTCTCTCGGCCTATCCGACCAAGCATTCGCGCGTCGGCAACGCCGTCGGCCTGGACACCCCGGCGTCGGCGATACGACTACTGCGCCGACTCGCGCAGGATGGTTATGACGTCGGCGACGGATTCGGCGTGCTCGACATCGAAGACGAGACGCAGGCCGGCGACCGATTGATGCACACGCTGATCGACGCCGGCGGCCAGGACGAACAATGGCTGACCAACCGGCAGGTCGACGGCGCCCAGGTGTCCGTCACCGCGGCGCAGTACACCGAATGGACGGCCGACCTGCCCGCCGAGTTGCGTGACGCGATGGCGCAGGCGTGGGGACCGGCGCCGGGCCGGCTGTTCGTCAACGACGACGGCGACCTGGTGATCGCCGCGCTGCGGGCGGGAAACATCGTGCTGATGATCCAGCCGCCGCGCGGGTTCGG
>NZ_JBYCLD010000325.1:0-4230 GCF_057473725.1 Mycobacterium sp. TH-M11
GCGACAACGACGTCTCGAGGTCCGCGCTGAACTTCCGGTTCTTCGCCGACCATGCCCGACTGTCGACCGGTGAGGTGTTACCGATGGACGCCGGCCACCACACCTACACCAGGTTCGACCCGGCCGGCGTGGTGGCGGCGATCGCGCCGTGGAACTTCCCCCTAATGCTTGAGACCTGGAAAGTCGCGCCGGCGTTGGCTTGGGGCAACACGGTGGTGCTGAAGCCGGCCGAGGACACGCCGGCGTCGGCGACCATCCTGGCTCGGCTCGCGCTGAAGGCGGGCATGCCGGCCGGCGTGCTCAACGTGGTCCACGGGTACGGCCCGAATTCCGCGGGCCAGGCGCTGACCGACAATCCGGCGGTGGACCGGATCACGTTTACCGGTGAGTCCGGTACCGGCAAGATCATTGCGCGCGCCGCTTCGGCACATCTGGCCCCGGTGAGCCTGGAATTGGGCGGGAAGGGCGCGAATCTGGTATTCGCCGACGCCGATCTCGACAACGCCGTCGACTGGTCGATTCGTGCGATATACACCAATACCGGACAGGTCTGCATTGCGGGCAGTCGGTTGTTCGTGCAGCGGCCGGTGTACGACGAATTCCTGTCGCGCTTCGTCGCGGCCGCCGAGGCGATGGTCATCGGTGATCCGAAACAGGAGACCACGCAGATTGGCCCGCTGGCCTCGGAAGAGCACTACCGCAAGGTGAAGTCGTACATCGATTTGGTGCCCAGCGAAGGCAAGATGCTCACCGGCGGCCTCGGTGAAGGCTGGGTGGTGAAGCCGACGGCCGTCGTGGACATCACTCCCGATGCCCGCCTGTGCCGCGAGGAGATCTTCGGCCCGGTCGTTGTTGTCGTTCCGTTCGATACCGAGAAGGAGGCGGTCGAGCTTGCCAACGACACCCCGTATGGTCTCAACGCGATGCTGTTCACCGAGAACCTGCACCGCGCACACCGCGTTGCGGCGGCACTGAAGGCAGGAACCGTCTGGGTCAATTGTTTCTTCATTCGGGATCTGCGCGCCCCGTTCGGCGGGATGGGTGATTCCGGGGTTGGTAGAGAAGGCGGTAATTTCAGCCGGGAGTTCTTCACCGAGCCGAAGGCTATCGTCATGCAGATAGACCGGGGGTGAAATGGCGGCCGGTGAAGTCAGGTTTTGCCCGCTAAAGCTCGCGCCTGCCAGCGAATGCATTTTTGTCGCCGCCCCCGCGGCGTGCATCGCGGGCCAGAGTATCGGTGCCGACGGCGTCGCGCTAAGTGAGCAATCGATACCAGATATGAGGCCCGTCATGGTCGAAAAGAAAACCGGATCCACCAGTCGGTCGATCCCGTCGATCTTAAGAGACTACCGATCGCATTTGCGCGATCAACGAGAAGATCATTCGAAGCCGGCAAGACCGCCGGCGCCGCGTGGCTGGACGCTTACGAGAAGTCGTTGAGCAACCTGCTGGCCTTCGAAAGCTAGTGTCATGAGTCGTTAATCCGCATTCAGCTATTAGACTGAGGCTATGCCTAGTCCGGTGGCTATGAGTGTGGTGTTGAGCGACGACGAGCGCGAGCAATTGCAGGCATGGGTTCGGCGGCCAAAGAGTGCGCAGGCTTTGGCCTTGCGTTCGCGCATAGTTCTTGCCTGTGAGGGTGATTCGAGCAATACGCAGATCGCCCGGGAGTTGGGCGTGACCCGCGGGATGGTGACCAAGTGGCGCAATCGATTCGCTGTTGATCGCCTCGATGGTTTACTCGATGAGCCACGGCCGGGCCGGCCGCGCATCGTCGAGGACGCTCGGATCGAGGAGTTGATTACCGCGACGCTGGAGACCGCTCCCCGCGATGCCACGCATTGGTCGACCCGGTCGATGGCCGAGCACCTCGGCTTGAGCCAGTCGATGGTGTCGCGGGTGTGGCGGGCGTTTGGGTTGGCACCGCACAAACAGGACTCGTGGAAACTGTCCAAGGATCCGTTGTTCGTAGCCAAGGTACGCGACGTCGTCGGGCTCTACCTCGACCCGCCCGAGCGGGCCTTGGTGTTGTGTGTCGATGAGAAGACCCAGATTCAAGCGCTAAACCGAACTGCACCGGTATTTCCGATGCTGCCCGGAACACCTGCGCGGGCAAGTCACGACTACGTCCGTCACGGCACCTCAAGCCTTTATGCCGCACTGGATCTCAGCACTGGCAAGGTGATCGGCGCGCTGCGCTCGCGACACCGGGCCAGCGAGTTCCTGGCCTTCTTGAAGACCATCGACGCCTCGGTGCCCGCCGACCTGGACGTGCACCTGGTTCTCGACAACGCCTCCACTCACAAGACTCCGGCGGTCAAACGGTGGCTGCTGGGCCACCCGCGGTTCGTCTTGCACTTCACCCCGACCAGCTCGTCGTGGCTCAACCTGGTCGAACGCTGGTTCGCCGAACTGACCACCAAGAAATTACGCCGGGGCACCCACACCTCGGTGCGCCAACTCAACACCGACATTCGGGCCTGGATCGACACCTGGAACGATAATCCCCGGCCCTACGTCTGGACCAAGACCGCCGACCAAATCCTCGCCAGCATCGGCAACTACTGCCAACGAATTAATGACTCAGGACACTAGGAGACTCCTGAATTAATGGTGTTTGCGGTGGGGCTCCTCATGGTGCTCGTTGGAGCGAGTGGAGTCAGATTTTGGCAGTCGACACGGAGCTCGCCCGCCAACGTTGAGGGTTGCACTCGTCGGTGGTTGATTCAAGCGCTGCAGCGGATGTTGCTAGGCGATAACCCAATTCGTGCCGGTGTGGTGGAGACCCAGGGTGATCAGTCGGCGCAAGTTGAGCGCGGCCGCTCGGTGATGCAGCCAGTGGTCGTTCCTGGCTACGCCGCGGTAGCGCAGTCGGCGGTTGCCGCGAGCAAGCCAGGCGATGGCGCGTTCGACCATGGGCCGATGCTGGCGGTAGTCGGCCAGCCAATCCGGGTCTCGCGCGGCCTTTCGGGCGGCGCGTAACTGCGCGTCATGCGGGCCGACCCGCAGACTTCTGCCGGTGCGGTCGCGGGTGCACCGGGCGCGCAGTGGGCAGTTGGCGCAGGCCACGCCGAAGGTGACGAACCCGGTGCGGCTGATCGGGCGGGTCAGCCCATTGGGGCAGGTCGCGGTTCCGGCAGCGTGGTCGACGGAGAAATCATCGTTAGTGAACCCGCCCGGCATAGCGCGTGACACCGGCGCGGGCTTAACCCGATCGACATGGCCGCGAGAGCGTGTCAGATGGTTTGTGTGAGGTGGCGGTGCTCCTGACCTGAAAGCCGAGACACACTGATGACTGTGGTGGATAAGAAGCTTGACCGTGAAGAACGTCGACGTGAGCAGCGAGCTGGCGTGGAGGCGCTGGAGGCCTCGGGGGCCCTGGATGAGTTGTACTCGATGATCGACGCCGGCGAGGTGCAGCTCGACGGCAAAGACGGACTGATTCAGCAATTGATCAAGGCGGGCCTGGAACGGGGCCTGCAGGCCGAGCTCAGCGACCATCTCGGATACGACAAGGGTGATCCCGTGGCCGCGTTGTTCCCGAACTCACGGAACGGCTCGTCGGCGAAAACGGTCGCTACCAGCGTGGGCGATGTCGAACTGGCGATCCCACGCGATCGCGACGCCACGTTCACCCCGACACTGGTGCCCAAGGGCACGCGCCGGGTCGGTGGGCTCGATGACATGATCGTCTCGCTGTATGCCGGCGGAATGACCGTGCGCGATATCGAGCATCACCTCGTGTCGACGATCGGGACCGAGATCAGCCGCGAGACGATCTCCAAGATCACCGACGAGGTACTCGACGAGGTCTTGGCCTGGCAGCGTCGCCCACTGGAATCGTTTTACCCGGTGATCTATCTCGACGCGATCGTGGTCAAGGTCCGCGACGGCGCCCACGTGCGTAACAAGGCCGCCCACATCGCCGTCGGCGTCGACATGGAAGGCGTCAAACACGTTCTGGGGATCTGGATTCAGGCCACCGAGGGTGCGAAGTTCTGGGCCGGGGTGTGCGCCGAGTTGGCCAATCGTGGTATCGCTGACGTGCTGATCGTGTGCTGCGATGGGCTGACTGGATTCCCCGAGGCGATCGAGGCGACCTGGCCCGACTCGCTGGTACAGACCTGCGTGGTCCACCTGATCCGCGCGGCGATGCGCTTCGTGTCCTACAACCAGCGCAAGGCCGTCGCAGCCGCTCTCAAGACGGTCTATCAGGCCAGCGACGCCCAG
>NZ_JBYCLD010000326.1:0-5165 GCF_057473725.1 Mycobacterium sp. TH-M11
GTCCACCGATCAGTTTCATCAGGCCGATCAACGCATCGCTTATGCCATCGATCACGCCCAGCACCGCCGCGGAGGCGCCCAGCGCTCCGGTCAGAAATGCCGGCAACACCGACGTGGTCATTTCATGACCGGAATCTGAGAAAAAGCTCGCCGCCGCAACCGCTCCAACACCCGGGTGCAGCCAACGACGTCGCGATACCACTTTTTCGCCGGCGCGCGCATCGGCGACATCGCTGACATCCCGCGACGAAGCTGGAGACGGATCACATCCTTCGCGGTTGTGACTCATCGACGCCGACCGCCTCTCTGGACGCTTCGAGGTCTACCGGTTTCAACGCCGGACCCTTGCCCGGGGTTGGAGCTTTTGCGGGCGATCCGGGAACCGATGTCGTAGGGCAGGATGATTGCCGTCGCCGCCGGGATGCGACTGACCGCGCGAGCCATCTTGTCCGCGGTGCGGTCATGCAGCAGACGCCCCAACAGCGGCGAAAAAGTGCGTCGCGGCAGCAGGACGGTCACCTTGGCGTCCGGGTGGTCTCGGCGCGTCTCGAGCACGAAAAGCTGCGCTGCCCGAGGCAGGTTGCGATCGGGGCAATCGATCACCCGCAATTCGACCTCATGCTTGAACTGTTTCCAGCGCTCCTGCAACTGAGCCGAATGCTCGCTGTCGACCGCGAAATGCACCGGGATCACATCGTCAGCGTTGAGATCCTGTGCATAACGCAGCGCCTCCATCTCGGCGAAATCGACCGAATCCACAAATACGAGTACTCGTAATCGAGGGTATTCAGACAAATCGGGACGTGCGCTTCGCGAAAGCTCCAGCACCGAAGCCTCCGCCCGGTACTGCCGGTTGAGCCTGAGCAGCCCGAACACCAAGATGGGGAACACGACAACGACCAGCCAGGCGCCCTCGGTGAACTTCGCCACCACGAAGACTCCCACCACGATCGTCGACAAGATCCCCGCGCACAGGTTGATGACCAAGCTGCCACGCCAGCCCCGCTCGCGATGGGTGAAATGGTGACGGCTCATGCCGTAACCGGCCACCGAAAACGCGGTGAAAACGCCGATCGCATACAGCGGCACCAGCTTTGACACCGACGCGCCGGTCGCCAACAGCAGCGCTACAGCCAAGACGGCCAGCGTGATGATGCCGTTGGAGAATCTCAAGCGGTGACCACGTTTGGTCAGCGGTCGGGGCAAAAACCGATCCTCGGCGACGAAACTGGCCATCGCCGGAAACCCTGTGAAGCCGGTGTTGGCTCCGGTGAACAGGATCGCTGCGCTCGCTGCCTGAACCAGGAAATACAAGATGTTGCCCACGAGATCGTGGCCGAACACCACCCGCGTGATCTCGGACAACATGGACGGATACTCGGCGCGATACGGCGCAACGTGCGTGACATACGCCAGCCACGACACACCCGCCAACAAGAACCCGAGAATCAGCGCCATCAGCGTCAGCACGCGGCGAGCGTTGACGCCTTGTGGCTCGCGAATGTAGACGACCGCGTTGGAAATCGCTTCGACCCCGGTCAGCGACGTGCCGCCATTGGCGAAAGCACGCAGCACCACCAAGGCCGTTGCGCCCATCACCAGACCGCTGCCCTGATGCACCGGGACACCTCCGACCACATGCGCCGGGTCGAGCCGCGGTAAGCCCCAGATAGCCTCGCGGACGAGACCGGTGACGATCGTTGCCGTGATCAACGCGACAAACGAGTAGGTGGCGATCGCGAAAGTACGGCCCGACTGCCGCAACCCACGCAGGTTGGCCAGACAAATGAGCAGAACCACCGCCACCGTGATCTCAAGGTGATACGGCCGCAATTGCGGAATGGCCGACACCACGGCAACCGTCCCCGCCGCCGGCTGCACGGCAACGGTCACCACGTAATCGATCAGCAGAGCCGCGGCGGCGATCTGCGCCACCCGCGGTCCGAAATTGTCCCGCGCGACCACATATGAGCCGCCGGCCCGAGGGTAGGCCATGACAACTCCGCGATAGGACGCGGTCACCAACGCCAAAATCACCAAGATCACCCCGATGATGGGCAACAACAACACGAACGCCGCGATCCCGGCCGCCGGCAACAACTCGATCATGATCTGCTCGGGGCCGTATGCCGTGGACGAGATCGCGTCCGGGGCAATCGCACCCAACGCAAGAGAAGGCGACAGCCGCTGTGATTGCAGCTGATCAGTCGTCAGGGGCTGGCCAAGCAGACGCCGCTTCACAACGTCCGACAGAGAAGGGGCGGCACTGCGCCCATGGTCCATATTCAACGCTCACGTCCTCGCTGGTTTCGGCTCTTCACAAAGGCTTTGATGCGCCTTTAGGCGCGCGAGTCAGGAAAGACGTACCCTCCCCTCATCAATCCCATGCCGACCACCTGGTACCAAGCGCAAGTGAGAGGTTTGCGAGCCGGCAGCGTGGTCGGACCCGAGGGGACACGTCGTCGGAGAACAGACAGGCCGCAATCCTTGCCGGCATGGAGCGCAACGCATAAAGGCTTCCACCCTCTCAAGTCACTTCGAGACATAGGGGTAGAAGCCATCAGCGACTCGAGCCGACCAGTGGTCAACCGGAGGTGCATTAAGCGAGCTTCATCGCTTTTTCTGTGCCGTCGATTCTACAACAAGGATCCAGAGCACCAGCACCGGACCCGTGACTTCTCGGGCGCAACCAGACGACGCTGCCAGAGCGCCTGCCTGTCACTCAGTCAGGTTGCGCCGCAGGGCGATGGGGGTCCAACACGTCGACCCCGTCGCTGCGCCAGGCTTGCCGCATCGCATCGGCACCCTTGAGTCGCACCCAGGCCGCCTCGGTCGCGGTGATCGGCGTCGCCGACAGGAAGCGCACCGGATCCCGTGGCGGATCCAACGGTAGATCGGCAATGCCGCCGTCGCCCAACAACACCGCGGTGAACGGCACGCGCGACGATGGATGGGTCCACAGCGGCCCGCCGAGGTCGACCAGAGCGTCGACGGTCAGCACCACACCCTCGACCGCCGGTGCCGCCGCGACGATCGCCAGGCTACGGGCCAGCCCGGTGATGGATTTCGTATTGCGCAGGCGCAACACGACTTCGGCACGCGGGCCGAGTTCGGGGTCTACGACCACGGCGGCCGGGTCGACCATCGGATGACGCGAGCAGCCCAGCGACACGTAGCTCGCGGCGTTGTCGACGCGGTAACGCAGCACGTCGATCGGTTCGGCGCCCAGGAACGTCACGCTCGCGACATCGGGTGCGGCGCTGCCGAAATGGGCATCCAGGTGCGCACGCACCCGGTCCAGTGACTGGGTCACAGCGCCCCGGGTGCGACCGTCAAATTCGCCCCGGTATCGGGATCAAACACGGCGATATGCGTTGTATCGAAGGCCAATTCGAGCGTATCACCCTTGGCGGCCTTCGATGCCGCAGGCACCCGGGCGACGAATTCGACTTCCGCAGAACTAGATTGGGCGTCCAGACCGGATATCTCGGATAGCTGATCGGAGCACACGACCGGGCCCTCGGTGGTGAAGTAGACGTACCTGTCGGCGCCCAGCGACTCGACCATGTCGACCTTCACCTCGAAGCTCACTGCGCCGATCCGCTGATAGGCATCGATCAGCGCCGCGTCCTTCAGATGCTCGGGACGGACACCGACGACGACGTTCTCCGGCGCGTGGTGTGCGGCCAACCTATCGAGTATCGGCCGTGTGAGCGTCACCTCACCGAACGGCAGCCGCAACCCGATGGCGGTCATGGTGGCGGGAAAGAAGTTCATCGCCGGCGATCCGATGAAGCCCGCGACGAAGAGGTTGGCCGGCCGCTCGTACAGCTCATCAGGTGTCCCGATCTGTTGCACCACGCCGCCGCGCATCACCACCACGCGATCGCCCAGCGTCATCGCCTCAGTCTGGTCGTGGGTGACGTAGACGGTGGTGGTGCCGAGGCGTCGCTGCAACCGGGCGATCTCGCCGCGCATCTGCACCCGCAACTTCGCGTCGAGGTTCGACAGCGGCTCGTCCATCAGAAATGCCTTGGGTCGCCGCACAATCGCGCGGCCCATCGCGACCCGTTGCCGTTGCCCGCCGGACAGCTGCGCCGGCTTTCGATCCAGCACCTCGGTCAGATCGAGAATCTTGGCGGTGTCCTCGACCTTCTGGGCGATCTCCGTCTTCCTCATCTTGGCCAGCGTGAGCGGAAAGGCGATGTTCTGTCGGACGGTCATGTGCGGGTAGAGCGCATAGGACTGGAACACCATCGCGATGTCGCGGTCTTTCGGGGCCTTCTCGTTGACCCTTTCGCCGCCAATGCGCAACTCGCCTGAGGTGATATCTTCAAGTCCGGCAATCATATTCAGCGTCGTCGATTTTCCGCAGCCGGACGGGCCAACCAGAATGACGAACTCGCCCTCGGCGATGGTGAGGCTGAACTCCTGCACGGCCTGCGCGCCGTCGGGGTAACTCTTGGTCACCCGGTCCAACACGATCTCGGCCATCGTTATCCCTTCACCGCACCCGAAGTCAACCCCGCGACAATCCGTCGTTGGAAGACTAGAACAAACACGATAATCGGCACCGTGATCACCATCGCGCCGGCGGCTATCGACCCGGTCGGCTCCTCGAATTGCGAACTGCCGGTGAAGTTCGCGATCGCCACCGGCGCGGTGACCGCCGCCTTGGTGGCCGTCAGCGACAACGCCAGCAGCAGGTCGTTCCAGGCGAAGATGAACACCAGGATCGCCGTGGTGACGATTCCCGGCGCCGCCAATGGCGCGATCACCTTGCGGAACACCTGGGCCGTTGTCGCGCCGTCCATCCTCGCCGCCTTCTCCAGATCCCACGGGATCTCTCGAAAGGACGCCGACAGCGTGTAGATCGACAGCGGCAACGCGAACGTAATGTAGGGGATGATCAACCCGGGCCAGGTGTCGAACAACCCGATTCGGCGTTCGATGTTGAACAGCGGGGTGACCAGCGAGATAGCCGGGAACATCGAAATCATCAACACCGCACCGATCAGCACCCGCTTTCCGGGGAACTCCAGTCGCGCCACCGCATACGCCGCCATCGCGCCGATCACCACCGCGATCACCGTGGTGAGCACGCCGATCCCGACCGAGTTGATCAGCGCCGAACTGAAATAATTGCCGCGGAAAATTCCGCGGTA
>NZ_JBYCLD010000327.1:0-2010 GCF_057473725.1 Mycobacterium sp. TH-M11
GGTACCGCTGCAAGACCCGGACGCGGCTGCTGCCGAACTTGAGCGCGCGGTCAAAGAGCTGGGTGCTGTGGGGGCGCTGGTCAACGGTTACACCAACATTGGTGATGAAAACACCGCGCGCTACCTCGACGAGGCGCCGGTCGATGTGTTCTGGAGCAAGGTCAGCGAACTAGGCGTACCGGTCTATCTGCATCCGCGGATCCCGTTGCCCAATCAGCAGCGCATCTACCAGGGGTATGAAGGGTTGCTCGGGTCGGCCTGGGGATTCGGTCAGGAGACCGCGACGCACGCTTTGCGGTTGATCCTAAGTGGCTTGTTCGACCGCCACCCCAACGTCAACGTCATCCTCGGCCACTGCGGCGAGGGACTCCCGTTCACCTTGCCGCGCGTCGAACACCGGCTGCGCCACCAGCGCCGGGAAACCCACGGCCCGCACAAGCTGCCGCCGACCGCATACCTACGGCAGAACTTCTATCTGACTACCAGCGGCGTGTTTCGCACCTCAACACTGCTGACTACCCTGCTTGAGGTGGGTGTCGACCGGGTCCTGTTCTCGGTTGACTACCCGTACGAGTCGACGGACGAAATCGCACCGTGGTTTGACAGCGCTCCCATCAGCGATAACGACAGGATCAGGATCGGGCGTACCAATGCCGCGAACCTATTCGGGGTTGATTCCTAAACCGTCCACATCGGCGACCGAACCCACCGAGGACAGCCAGGTGCTCGGCCTTCCCGACACCGCATAGCAGCCGACCATCGACAACGAGTGGAAAAGCAGGAAAAGAAGACCGCCTCGGTCAGCGACGGATGGGGCTGCTGAGTATTGGGGTCGCAGCGGCCACGACTCGACTCAGCTGCGGAATGAGCTCTGCGGCGGGGCATTCCATCTATTCGCGATCCTCGCAGACATCGCCGACGACCGAATTGGGCCGAATCGTCTCGGCCCCGGCTTCGAAGCGCAAGCGGGTCGCCGTCCGGTCGGGGCGGCCGGGACCATCGGTAGGCTCGTCTCATGTTCTCCTTCCTGCCCGATCCGCCGGGTATCGACGACGTTCGCGCATTGGCCCGCCGGGTGGACACCGCTCGCCACCACGGTGTTCCCAACGGCTGTGTACTCGAACTCGACCTACGGACCGCGCCACCGGAAACCAGCGGCCTGGATCCGTTGGCGATGATCACCGGCAGCGGGCGGCCCATGGCGTTGCGTGAAGCCGTCTCGGCGCTGCACCGGGCCGCCGACGACCCCCGCGTCGCGGGCCTGATCGCACGGGTGCAACTACCGGCCGCCGCGGCCGGCCCGGTGCAGGAATTGCGCGAGGCCATCGCGGCGTTCACCGCCGTCAAGCCGTCCCTGGCCTGGGCCGAGAACTATCCCGGCACGATGTCGTACTACCTGGCGTCGGCGTTCGGCGAGGTGTGGATGCAGCCATCGGGGACGGTCGGGCTGATCGGATTCGCCACCAGCGCCCTGTTCCTGCGGGACGCGCTGGACAAGGCCGGCATCCAGGCGCAGTTTGTCGCCCGCGGCGAATACAAGTCGGCGGCAAATCTTTTCACGCAGGATGGCTACACCGACGCCCACCGGGAAGCCGACACCGGGCTGCTGGAGAGCCTGCGCCGCCAGGTGTGGCAGGCAATCGCCGAGTCGCGCGGGATTGGCCGGGACAGCCTGGACGGTCTGGCCGATCGCGCGCCGCTGCTGCGTGACGTCGCCGTGGAATCGAAGCTGATCGACCGCATCGGTTTCCGTGACGAGGCATATGTGCGAATCGCCGAATTGGTTGGCGCCGAAGGTTTTTGCCCGGAATCGGGCGATGCCGACGGCGATGACGCCCCGCCGCGACTCTTTGTCTCTCGATACGCGCGGGCAACCGGGTCAGGAGGACCCTCCATGCCCGGGCGCGGGCCGAAATCGACTATTGCCGTGATCACCGTCGCCGGCCCCATCGTGAATGGCCGCGGCGGTTCACGGGTGCCGTTGGGATCGCCCAACGCCGGTGCCGACAC
>NZ_JBYCLD010000328.1:0-5743 GCF_057473725.1 Mycobacterium sp. TH-M11
CCAAGCTCGGGGAGTACATGGGACACCGACACGACGGCGCGGTCACCGTTCAACTCGTGATGAGCGATCGCGCCGAGGGTGACACGCGTGCGGTCGCCGTGTCACTGGCCCGGGTGCACGTCGATCCGACGCGAGTCACGGCCGACCTGAGCGATGCCCGCGCCGACATCAAGCAGGCGCTGACGACGCTGCGGGAAACGCCCCATGAGTCATCGGCGCTCGAGGCGTTGACCCCGTTCACGCCGAAGTGGACGTGGCGCAAGGCGGTCGCCAACGCGTTTGCCGACCCGGATCACCCGGTGGTGTGTTCCAACCTCGGCGACGTCGGCAAGGTGGTGAACCGACTCGACGGCACCGAGGCCGAGTACGCGTTCGCGAGGGGGACACGGCAACGCGTCACCCGACGGTGGCTCGAGCGAATCGGCGGGCAGATGCAGCTGCTGTCTTTTCGGATTCCCGGTCGGGTCGTCATCCACGTCCTGGCCTACCAGCCGGGCGCGCAGAATTCCAAGCCCGCCTTGCGCGAGCGCGCTGCCCGCGCGCTGGCGGAGTTCGGTCTGACCGGCCAGATCGACTAGAGATCCGCCGCGCCGACGGCTTGCTTGACCTTCTGGGCATGCGCCACCTGCTGCGCGGTGTAGCCGATGAGCAACGCCACCCCGCAGAGCGCAATGACCACGCCGGCCAGGCACAGCAGGCCATGGGTGTAGCCGTGGTCCAGCGCCTGCAGCTGGGCGGGGTTCATGGTCTTCACCGGCCCGCTGGTGCCGCCGAGGTGCAGTGTGCGCGACGTGATCGCGACTTGGATGGCGACCAGGACCAGCGGCCCGCCGATGTTCTGCAGCATCACCGCGATCGCCGACGCGGGCCCGATGCGGTCGGCACCGACGCTGGCGAACAGCGACAGCGCCAACGGGACACTGATCACGCCGAGACCGATAGCGCCGACGACGATAGGCACCACCAGGTTCGGGAAGTACGGGATGCTGCTGTCCAGCGTCGAGCAGTACAGCGTGGCGCCCAACAGCACGACGCCGCCGGCGACCACCATCGTCCGCGGCGGAAATCGCGTCACCAGCCGCGACGACGCGGCTGTTCCGATCGCCATCGCGATGGCGAACGGAATGAAGCCGACGGCTGCGCGCAGCGGGCTGTAACCCATGATGCTTTGCACATACATGGCCAGCAGCACGGTCATGGCGAAGCCGATCCCGCGGACCAGGAACATCGCCGCGAAGGTGGCGACCCGATTGCGGTCGAGGAACAGGCCGAGCGGCACGATCGGGTTCTCGGCCGTCCGCTCCACGACGACAAATGCCGCGAACGCGGCCACGGCTACCAGGCCCGGGCCGATCGTCGTGGCCGACAGCCATCCCCTCTCCGGCCCCATCGACAAGCCGAAAACCGTTGCACCACAGATCAATGTCGCCAGCACCGCCCCGGCAGCATCGAGCTTCGTCCGCTCTTTGCAGGTTTCGGCCAGCTTGGTGCGGGCCAGGTAGATCACCAGCAGCCCGATCGGCACGTTGACCAGGAACGCCAGCCGCCACGACACCCCGGTGAGCGCGCCACCCACCACCAGGCCCAGCACCGCGCCGATAGCGCCCGTCGCGCCGAAGACCGCGGTCGCGACATTGCGGGTCGGCCCCTTCGGGAACGTGGTCGCCACCAGCGCCATGCAGGTCGGCACCACGATCGCGGCGGCGGCGCCGTGCAGCAGCCTGGCCGCGACGAGGGCGGCCCCGTCCCACGCGATGCCGCAGACCGCCGAGGCGAAAGTGAACAGGGCAACCCCGACGAGCAACGTGCGTTTGCGGCCGATGGTGTCGCCGAGCCGGCCACCCAGCAGGATCAGGCCGCCGAACGTCAGCCCGTACGCGGTGATCACCCAGCTACGCCCGGCGTCCGAGAGGCCCAGCTCGTTCTGGATCTTGGGAAGCGCAAAGACGGCGACAGGACCGTCCATCGCCGCCATCAGCTGCATGCCGCCGATCGTCGTCATCACGGTGAGGAACTGGCGAGTGGGAAAGCGCCCGCTGGCCTCGGGCGGCGTGGTCGATTCGACGCGCGTCGGGGTCGCCATAGCGGGTCACCCTATAGTACTCGTGCCTAGTAGTGTCCTCGAAAGTTCGGATGTGCAAGCCGGAAGTGCCGCTGATTTGTCCGAAAGACTGGATTCACCGTGACGAGTTTGAGTATGGTTTGGACCTGTTCGACTCATGTTGAACTGAGCGGTCTGCAGAACCGATGAGCATCGATCCGTCGACGGTCAATCCCGATTGCGTCGACAGGTGGAAGGTTGGCGCGGTGGTCGAACCCGGTATACGCGACGTCGACGTTGCGGAAGCCTGGTCCGGCGGCGCGACCGAGGACTCGCCCGAACTGTCCCAGCTGTCGGGCGGTGGAGACTCTCGTGCGCAACCCGTTGGTCAAGATCCACTCCCGCCTCGCGCACCTCGACCGAATCGTCGACGGCGTATCACGCTCTTTCGGGCGATACGGAAGGTCTGGATTCCGTTGCTGATCGTGATCGTGATCGGCGCCGGCGGATTGACCGTGTCACGCCTGCACGGCATCTTCGGAACCGAGAAGCGGCCACCGTATGCCGATAGCCAAATCGGCGCCGCCAAGCCGTTCGACCCCAAGCACCTGACATACGAGGTTTTCGGACCGCCGGGCACCGTCGCGCGGGTCAGCTACTTCGACGAAAACGCCGACCCGAAACGCATCGATGAGGCGCATCTGCCGTGGTCGCTGACGTTCGCGATGACCGAGGCAACCGCCGTGGGCAGCGTGGTGGCGCAAGGCGACAGCGACGACATCGGGTGTCGCATCGTGGTCGACGGCGTGGTCAAGGCCGAGAAGATCACCCATGAAACGAACGCGTTCACGTTCTGCGCACTGAAGGCCTCATGAGCAACCATCAACTGCACGACAGTCGACCGCGGGTGGCGCAGACGATTCGCCGGCTGTCGGTGCCGATCGTGTTGGCGTGGTTGGCGATCACCGTTTTGGTGAGCATCGGCGTCCCCTCTCTGGAGCAGGTCGAGCGGGAGCGCGCGGTGTCGCTGGTGCCCAGCGATGCGCCGTCGTTTGCGGCAGCGGATCACATGGTCAAAGACTTCGGCGAAGCCAATTCCGAGACCGCGGTGATGGTCGTGCTGGAGGGCCAGCAACCCCTCGGCGATGCCGTTCACCGGTTCTACAACCGGTTGATCACTCAATTCGAGGACGACCCGAAGCACGTGCAACACGTGCACAACTTCTGGGGTGACCCACTGACCGCGGGCGCGGCGCAAAGCGCTGATGGCAAGGCCGCGTACGTCCAGTTGGATCTGGTCGGTCACCTGGGCGCGGCCATGGCAAATGATTCGGCGGAGGCCGTCCGGGCCATCGTGGCGCGAACACCTGCGCCGCCGGGGGTCACGGCATACGTCACGGGCGGGGCGGCGATCGCTTCGGATATGGGCCGCAGCGGCGAGCGCACGGTCCTTTTGGTGACCGCGGTGAGCCTCGCGGTGATTTTCGTCATGCTGCTCTTCGTCTACCGTTCGGTCGTCACTGTCCTGCTGCTCTTGTCGATGGTGTGGATCGAGCTACAAGTAGCTCGCGGAATCATCGCGTTCCTCGGATATCACCAGCTCATCGGCCTGTCCACGTACGTGGTCAATCTGCTGGTGTCGATCGTGATAGCGGCCGGGACCGACTACGCGATATTTTTCACCGGGCGGTACCAAGAAGCGCGCCAGGCCGGCGAGGATCGGGAAACGGCGTACTACACCACGTACCGCGGCGTCTCGCGCGTCGTCCTGGCGTCAGGCGTGACGATCGCAGGGGCGCTTTTCTGCCTCCGCTTTACCCGGCTGCCGTATTTTCAGCCGCTGGGCGTGCCGTGCGCGGTGGGAATACTGGTGGCGGTCGCGGTGGCCCTGACGTTGACTCCGGCGGTTATCGCGCTCGGCAGTCGCTTCGGGGTTTTCGACCGTAAACGGGCGATCGATTTCCGCGGCTGGCGGCGGATCGGGACGGCGATCGTCCGCTGGCCCGGCGCGATCTTGGCCGTGACAGTGGCGGTCGCCCTTATCGGGCTGTCGACGCTGCCCGGATATAAACCCGGATATAGCGACCAGAAATATATCCCACAAAATATTCCGGCCAACCTGGGATATGCCGCCGCATCCCGGCATTTTCCGTCCGCTCGGATGATGTCGCCGGAGATTCTCTTGGTCGAGGCCAACCACGACCTGCGAAATTCGGCAGATTTTCTGGTTTTGGAGAAACTGGCGAAGGCCGTCTTCGGCGTTCAAGGTGTTGCCAATGTCCAGTCCATAACTCGGCCCACCGGCGCCCCGCTCCCGCATGCCAGCATTCCCTTCATGCTGAGCATGCAGCAGGCCGCCATGCTGCAGAATATGGCATTCCAAAAAGACCGCATGAAGGACATGCTCAAGCAGGCTGACGAGCTCGGCGAAACGATCGGGATCATGCAGCGGATGTACGCGCTGATGCAGGATCTCGCGAGCACGACCCATCACATGGTCGGCGAGACGCATGACATGGAGAAGATCACCTTCGAACTGCGTGACCATATTGCCGACTTCGAAGATACTTGGCGCCCGATCCGCAGCTATTTCTACTGGGAAAAACACTGCATCAATATTCCGATCTGCTATTCGCTCAGGTCCATCTTCGATTCAATCGACGGAGTCGACGACATCAGCGACAAGCTGCATGATCTGATCGCCGACCTCGACAAAATCGACGTGCTCATGCCGCAGTTGCTCGCGCAGTTCCCGGAGATGATCCAGATCATGCAGGGCATGCGGACCATGTTGCTGACGATGCACAGCAGCATGTCCGGCATCTTCGGCGAGATGGACGAATCGAGCAACGATCCGACGGCCATGGGAAAGGCATTCGACGCCGCCAAAAACGACGACTCCTTTTACGTGCCGCCGGAAGCCTTCAAGAACCCAGATTTCAAGCGCGTCCTGAAAATCTTCCTGTCGCCGGACGGCAAAGCCGTCCGCATGATCATTACCCAAAGCGGCGATCCCGCGACATCTGAAGGCATTTCCCGGGTCGAGCCCATAAAGACCGCGGCCGAGGAGGCGCTCAAAGGCACCCCGCTCGAAGACGCGAAAATCTATCTCACCGGCACCGCCGCAATGCTGAAGGACATGGTCGACGGTTCCAAATGGGACCTCGTGATCGCCGGCGTCGCGGCGCTCTGCCTGATTTTCACGGTCATGTTGATCATGACGAGAAGTTCGGTTGCCGCCCTGGTCATCGTGGGCACTGTCGCGTTGTCGTTGGGCTCGTCGTTCGGTCTCGCGGTTCTGGTATGGCAGTACCTGCTCGGCATACAACTGCATTTTGCGGTGCTCGCGATGTCGGTGATCGTCCTGTTGGCAGTGGGATCAGACTACAACTTGTTGCTGGTTTCCCGGATGAAAGAAGAACTGGGCGCCGGCATCAACACCGGCATCATTCGTGCAATGGCCGGCACCGGCAAGGTCGTCACCAACGCGGGCCTGGTATTTGCCTTCACCATGGCGTCGATGGCGGTCAGCGACCTGGTCACGGTTGCCCAACTGGGCACCACCATCGGCCTCGGTCTGTTGTTCGACACGTTGGTCGTGCGGGCGTTCATGACCCCGTCGATAGCCGCGCTGCTGGGCCGCTGGTTCTGGTGGCCGCAACTGGTACGCCCGCGGCCCGCCAGTAGCATGCTGCGGTCAGT
>NZ_JBYCLD010000329.1:0-2532 GCF_057473725.1 Mycobacterium sp. TH-M11
GTCAGCGTCGCCGATCTGATCGCGAAGATCGGCGGAACGCTCACCGACCAGCCGCGCCGTCATCATGGCGCTCCAGACGAGAGCGAGGCGCTCGACACCGCACTCCCGTTGCACGCCGACGACCCGGTCCGCGAGTACGACGCCTACGAGCTGCCGAGCCCGGCAGAGTACGCCGGCGAACTTCCCGACCTCGACGCGGTGCACCGCCCGGCGCTGTTCGGAGACGCCGAGCGCTCCCGCGAGCTCCCGACGCCACCGCCGCGCCTGGTCGACATCGCCCAGGACGAACCCGACGAGGACGAAGACGTCGAGGACGAAGAAGTCGCGACCACGCCGACGGGGCGCCAGCGCCGCGGCCTTATGCTGGCCGGCCGCCTGACGATCGCCACGATCGCGGCCGCGGCGCTGGCGATGACCGGTGGGGCATACCAGTGGAGCACCTCCAAAAACCACCGCCTCAACACCGTCAACGCGCTGGACCTCGGGTCGCACGACATCATCGACCGCAACGCGCAGTACGGCGACGAAGACTTCCTGATCGTCGGCATGGACTCGCGGGCCGGCGCGAACGCCGCCATGAACGTCGGCACCACCGAGGATGCCGGCGGCGCACGCTCGGACACCATCATGCTGGTCAACATCCCAGCCAACCGCAAACGCGTTGTCGCTGTGTCGTTTCCCCGAGACCTTGCGATTACACCCATCCAGTGCGAAGCCTGGAACCCAGACACCGGCGAGTACGGACCGCTCTACAACTCCGACACCAAGAAGTGGGGGCCGAAGAACGTCTTCACCGAGACGAAGCTGAACTCGACGTTCGCGTTCGGCGGACCCAAGTGTCTGGTGAAGGAAATTCAGAAGCTGTCCGGGCTGAGCATCAACCGCTTCATCGCGGTCGACTTCGCCGGCTTCGCGAAGATGGTCGACGCGCTCGGCGGCGTCGAGGTGTGCAGCACCACCCCGCTCAAGGACTACGAGCTGGGCACCGTGCTGGCACATTCCGGCCGTCAGCTGATCGATTCGAAGACCGCGCTGAACTACGTGCGGGCTCGCAACGTCACGACCGAGAACAACGGCGATTACGGCCGCATCAAGCGCCAGCAGCTGTTCCTGTCCTCGCTGCTGCGTTCGCTGATCTCGAAGGAGACGTTCCTCTCGCTGAGCAAGCTGAACAGCGTTGTCAACATGTTCATCAGCAACAGCTACGTCGACAACATCAAGACCAAAGACCTTGTGCAGCTGGGCCAGTCGGTGCAGGGCATGAACGCCGGTCACGTCTCGTTCGTCACCGTGCCGACCGGCATCACCGACGAAAACGGCGACGAGCCGCCACGCACGTCCGACATGCGGGCCCTGTTCGACTCGATCATCAACGACGACCCGCTGCCGGGCGAAAACAACATGAACGCGACCCCGAACCCGCCGACCACGACGCCGAGCAACCAGGCCGGTCAAGCCACGCAGTCGGCCGGGCCGCACCCCGAGCACGTCCAAGCGGTGACCGTTGCGCCCCAGGATGTCACCGTGCAGGTCTCCAACTCGACCGCCAAATCCGGGCTGGCCGGCACGGCCAGCAGCCAGCTGAAGCGCCGCGGATTCCGGGTGAAGTCGCCCGACGACTACCCCAACCCGCTCAAGACCACCAAAGTGCTGTTCTCTCCGGGTCACGAGGGGGCCGCCGCCACCGTCGCCGCGTCCTTCCCGAACTCCAAAATCGAACGCATCACCGGAACGGGGAACGTGGTGCAGGTGGTCCTCGGATCGGATTTCAGCGCCGTGGGGCCTCCTCCAGCAGCCGGCTCGTCGGTCAGCCTCCAGGTTGAACGCAACGTGAGCAGCCCGCCGAGCAAACTGCCGGACGACTTGACGGTGACCAACGCCGCCGACACGCACTGCGAGTAGCTTTCTCGCCGGATTGGCAGGCCAACCCGCATTCACCGCGAGTTCATGCCGCACTTCGTGGCGGTTCACGCCGCACCGGAGATCGGGAACGTACGCTTGAATTCATGCGCACCGCCTACCACGAACAGCTCGCCGAGCTCTCCGAACAGCTCGGCGAGATGTGCGGGCTGGCCGGCGCGGCGATGGAGCGGGCAACGCAGGCGCTGCTGCAGGCCGACCTGGTTCTTGCTGAGCGCGTCATCTCCGACCACGAGAACATCGCCGAGCTGAGCACCCAAGCCGAGGAGAGCGCCTTTGTGCTGCTCGCCTTGCAGGCACCCGTCGCCGGCGATCTCCGCTCGATCGTGAGCGCAATCCAGATGGTCGCCGACATCGACCGGATGGGCGCGCTGGCCCTGCACGTCGCCAAGATCGCCCGCAGGCGCCATCCACAGCACACGTTGCCCGAAGAAGTCAACGGCTATTTCGCCGAAATGGGCCGGCTAGCAGTGGAACTGGGTAACAGTGCGCAGGAGGTGCTCCGGTCGCGCGACCCGGAGAAGGCCGCCCGCATCCGCGAAGAAGACGACGCGATGGACGACCTGCACCGCCACTTGTTCACGGTGTTGATGGACCGGGAGTGGAAACACG
>NZ_JBYCLD010000330.1:0-1678 GCF_057473725.1 Mycobacterium sp. TH-M11
CTCCTCTAGGTCCGCGAAAGTGCGGTTAGCGACAGGTCTACTCGAGATTCAGCTCGACAGTTGCACTTTCGCGGAAGTCGCACCGGCGGCAGCTTTCATCTGAGCGAACAATTCGGTGTAGTACGGCAAGGACTCGACAATCGCCTCTTCGGTGGTGAACAGCGGCCGGTAGCCAAGATCCCGGGTGGCCTTGGCGACCGAGAAGTAGTTGTCCAGATACAGCCGCTCGACGGCCAGCGGCTCCAGCATGGGCGCACGGATACCGAAGCGGAAATGCAGTCGCTGCCAACCCAGCATGGCCGCGCGCACCGCGGCGCCCGATACCCGCAGCCGCGGCAACCGCTCTCCGCACGCCGTCACCACCGGCCGGGCGAACTCGAACATGTTGATCGGCTCGGCGTCGTTGATGAAGTAGGCCTGGCCCGGCGCGGTGCCGCCGGGCTCCAGGTGCTCGGCCGCCAAGATGAACCCGTGAATGAGGTTGTCTACGTAGGAGTTATCCAAACGGGCGGACTTGCGGCCGACCAGCACTTTGACGTGACCGGCCAGCACGCTTTCGAATACTTTGCGGAACATCGTCTGATCGCCGCGGCCCCAGATACCGCTCGGCCGGATAGCGCAGGTCAACATTCCGTCAATACCGTTTTGCGACAGCACAAAACGTTCCGCAACTACCTTGGTCTCGGTGTAGAGGTCGGCGAAGCGGTCGGTGTAGGGCAGCGTCTCGTCGCCGTCCGTGATGCGCTTGCCGCCCATCACCACGCTATTCGACGACGTGTAGACGAACCGTTTGACGCCGGCCGCCCGCGCCGCGTGCACCAGGTTCTTGGTGCCCTCGACGTTGACGGCGAAGCTGCGCCGCCGGTAGTCCTCGGTGACCGATGCGCCGCCCATCAACGCGATCAGTGCCGCGGTGTGAAAGACGGTGTCGACGCGGTTCACCGCGCCCGCGACGGTGTCCCGGTCGCAGATGTCGCCTAGTAGCACCTCGAGTCCCGGATGGGCGGGCAGCGGTGATGGTGCCCGGTCGAAGGACCGCACCTGATGACCCCGGTTGAGCAGGGTGGTCACCAGGTTGGCGCCCACGAATCCCGAGCCGCCGGTGACGAGCACGCGGCCCAGTCGAGCGGTCGGATCCGGGGCAGAATTCGCAGCATGAACGGCCATGCCGACGAGGATAACTGAAACGTGTTCCAGTTTCGAATAAAAGTCAGAGAAATGCGTGCGACGTCAAGAATCGTCGGATTCGCCGGCGGCCAGCACGTCGGCCACCCGCTGGCGCGCGCCAGCTAAGTGTTCCTCGCAGCGTTTTGCCAGCTGTTCGCCTCTTTCCCACAGTTTCAGCGATGTATCGAGATCGAGTCCGCCTTGCTCCAGCAGGCGCACGACCTCGATCAGCTCGTCACGGCATTGTTCATAACCGAGCTGACTAATAGGTGTAGCTTCCTCACTCGCCATCCACGGGCCCTTCGCTCAGCGCCGCCAGCGCGCCATCGCCGACCCGCACCCGCAACCTGGTCCCGGCGGGGGCGTCGTCCACCGACCGCAGCACCGCCGCGCCGCTGCCCCCGACGGTCTGCACCACGGCGTAGCCCCGCGCGAGGGTGGCCGCGGGGCCCAGTGTCGCCAGCCGCGCCGACAGATGCCCGACGTGCTCGGCCTGCCCGTCGATCAGTCG
>NZ_JBYCLD010000331.1:0-3064 GCF_057473725.1 Mycobacterium sp. TH-M11
TGGGCTACAAGGAGATCGAGGTCGGGTTCCCGTCGGCCAGCCAGACCGACTTCGATTTCGTTCGCGAGATCATCACCGAGGGCGCCATTCCCGACGACGTGACCATCCAGGTGCTGACTCAGTGTCGGCCCGAACTGATCGAGCGGACGTTTGAAGCGTGCGCCGGCGCTTCTCGGGTCATCGTGCACTTCTACAACTCGACGTCGATCCTGCAGCGCCGCGTGGTGTTTCGCGCCGACCGTCCCGCGGTCCAGGCGATCGCCACCGACGGCGCGCGCAAATGCGTCGAGGAGGCGGCGAAATACCCTGGCACGCAATGGCGTTTTCAGTACTCGCCGGAGTCCTACACCGGGACCGAACTCGAGTACGCCAAGCAGGTGTGCGACGCCGTCGGCGATATCATCGCGCCGACACCGGACAACCCGATCATCTTCAATCTGCCGGCCACCGTCGAGATGGCGACACCCAATGTCTACGCCGACTCGATCGAATGGATGAGTCGCAACCTGAACCGGCGCGACTCGGTGATCTTGAGTCTGCACCCGCACAACGACCGCGGAACTGGCGTAGCCGCAGCCGAATTGGGCCACCAGGCCGGGGCCGACCGAATCGAGGGATGCCTGTTCGGCAATGGCGAGCGGACCGGAAACGTCTGCCTGGTCACGCTGGGCTTGAATCAGTTCTCCCGCGGCGTCGACCCGCAAATCGACTTCTCCAACATCGACGAGATCCGTCGCACGGTCGAATACTGCAACCAGCTGCGGGTACCCGAACGTCACCCCTACGGCGGCGATCTGGTGTATACCGCATTCTCCGGCAGTCATCAGGACGCCATCAACAAGGGCTTGGACGCCATGAAAGTCGCTGCGGACGAAGCGGATTCGGACGTCGACGACATGCTCTGGCAGGTACCGTACCTGCCGATCGACCCGCGCGATGTCGGTCGTAATTACGAGGCGGTGATCCGGGTCAACTCGCAGTCCGGCAAGGGCGGGGTGGCCTACATCATGAAGGCCGACCACGGCCTGGCGTTGCCGCGGCGACTGCAAATCGAGTTCTCGCGCGTGATCCAGACGATCGCAGAGGGCACAGCCGGCGAGGGGGGCGAAGTCACGCCCAAAGAAATGTGGGACGCCTTCAACGACGAGTACATCGCCCCGATCCGGCCGCTGGAGCGGATCAAGCAGCGGGTCGACGCCTCCGAAGAGGATCACGGCGTCACCAAGATCACCGCGACCGTCAAGGTCGACGGCGTCGAGACCGAGATCACCGGCGCGGGCAATGGACCACTCGCCGCGTTCGTCGACGCGCTGGGGAGTATCGGCTTCGACGTCTCCGTGCTGGACTACTCCGAGCACGCGATGAGCGGTGGCGAGGACGCCCAGGCCGCGGCCTACGTCGAGGCCTCGGTGACGATCGCGAGCGCGGCACAGCCGGGCGAAGCGGGTCGTCGCCCATCAAGCCCCGTGGGCAGGACGATCGCGAGCGCGACACAGCCGGGCGAAGCAGGTCGCCCTAATCAGGCCCAGACCGTGTGGGGTGTCGGCATCGCGCCGTCGATCACCACCGCGTCGCTGCGTGCCGTGGTCTCGGCGGTCAACCGCGCCGCGCGCGGCTGACGGTTCAGGCCGAGACCTTCGCCAGCAGCATCCCGGCCAGGGTCTGGGCCTGCACGCAGCTGTCGGCGCCGACGATCAGATAGATCCAGCCTTTGAGCACGTCGACGGTGGCAGGCGGAGCCACGAAGCAGAACGCTTGATCGCCCAACCCGGCGACACTCTGCACGCTGCCGGCGCTCTGCTGGTTGACGCTGAATCCCTTGGATTGGGAATCGAGGCACTTCTTGTCGACGGGCTTGCCGTCGATGCAGTACGCGTTGTTCCAGTACAGCTTGAAGCTGACGTCGTTGCCTGCCGTCGGGATCGACGTGCATTGCGCTTCACTCGGGGACTGGCTGCCCTCGGCCGCCGGGAATGCACTGCCCATCACCTTGCTGATGTCGGCCGCGCTGAGCAGACTGCAGAAGTTGTCGGGCACGTGCACGCCGGATTCTTGTGCCGTGGAGCGGCCGTCGTGCGAGCAGGCGCCCGCGATGAAGACCGCGGCCATCACCGCAGCCCACACTCGCCGACGACCGCCGGTCCCCTCCGCACTCATTGCCTGCAGTCAATCAGAACAGCGCGAACTGCTCGCCCGCGCACGACTCGACGACGGCTCCCTCGACGACGTCCCTGGCGTAGTCGATGAACGTCGCATCGGACACCAACGGCACCCCGAGTTCGTGTGCCAGGGAGCCCTTGCCCTGCGCCGGACGCTGTTGGTTGCAGATCACCAGCGAGGTGTCCCGGTCGACGTCGGCCGCGTACGCCAGGCCCGCGTGCAGGATCCGCTCGACCAATTCCTCATGCGTCCGCTCGACCTCGGCCGCCAATGCCACCCGCATGCCCTGCACCAGCGGCCCGCCGCGTACATAGGGCCCGGGGTTGCGGTACGGGCAGGCCATCCGGGAGGCGAGCACTTTCAACGGGCGCAGCTGCTCGTGCGTGACCTTCCCATTGGGCCAACGCCGCCGGGTGACCGGCCGGACCGGCAGCCAGACATCGCGTTCGCGGGCCCGTCGGAGCGAGGCGGTCAGCACATCGGTCAGCACGACCGCGTCGTCGAACGCATCGTGCGCTCGCCGCTGCGTCACACCCCAGTGCGCCGCCAGGGTTTCCAACCGCAGGTTGTCGGTGCCCAGCTCCAGGCGGCGGGCCAGCTCGACCGTACACATCACGCTGTCGATCGGTAGTTCGACACCGGCCAACTCGGCTTCGGCGGTCAGGAAGCCGTAGTCGAAGGCGACGTTGTGGGCGACGAGTGTTCGGCCGCGGACGAGTTCGACCACGTCAGCGACGATGTCGCTGAACTGCGGCTGGTCTTCCAGCATCGCGGCGGTCAGGCCGTGGATGTGGGTCGGGCCGGGATCGACGCCGGGGTTGAGCAGGCTGACCACCGACTGCTCAACGTGGCCCTCGACGTCCAGCGCGAGCACCGCGAGGCTGATGACGCGGGCGCTGCCGGG
>NZ_JBYCLD010000332.1:0-5440 GCF_057473725.1 Mycobacterium sp. TH-M11
GTGACGGCCTGCTGCGCAGCCGTGCCGTCCAATCGCCCCCGCAAGTACTGGCCCCGGATGACCCCCATCACTTCAACGTCGATCACGTGCGGCGCCATCTGATCGACGTCTGCCGCCAGACGCGCTCCGATCGCGCCCGCCCGGGGCGTGTCGGCCACAACCTCGAATAGACAGGACGCGTCAACGACCAGCATTGGGCCACTCGCCGCGCCACTCATCCAAACTCTCCAGCACCTCGGCCGTGGAAATCTCCGAGGGTCGACGACCGGTCCGCGTCAACCACTGCGCAACCGAAGGGCGCGCCGCCAGCCGGGCCGCCTCACGGCGCAGCAACTCGGGCACCGTGATCCCCTCCTCCGCGGCACGACGGACCAACGCGGCATATACATCGTCGTCTATGTCCCGAATCTGAACCGTCTTAGGCATAGCAGCATCGTATCATGCATATGAGCATATCCTCATGCGTTTGTGCATGAGGACCCTGTGGGGCCCGCACCTCGGCAGAACGCACCGTTACCAGCAGGAAATGCGAGTTGAATTGTGCTGCAATATATTTCGCTGACATATCCGATCTGCGTTGCGCATCCGGTCGTTGCAGAATCTGGCGCTCACCATGTGACCAACCACCTCAGCGTCTTGGCCCATGTCGAGGACGACTGGCCGATCGCCGCACTGAAACCGTCGCAGAGTCTCGGCCCGCCACTTTCCAACGCGGAGGCCTTGACCTGAGGCCGGTGCGCCGCTCGCGTTGGTTAGGCATGTTCGGTTGGGTCGGTTGCTGCCCCGCCGATCAACACGGTGGCGTTGTTTGGTGGGTCGCATCGGTATCGGCCGATGTGTCCGAGTGCCATGTTGAGGGCCAGTTCCAGGGGACGGGCGCTGCGCGTGGTCTGCGCCATGAGTAGCCCGCCTTGCAGGGCGCTCATCATCGTCAGCGCGAGTTCGTCCACGTCGGCGTCGGAAGCGAGTTCACCGTTGTCGCGCATGGCCGCAAAGCCCGAGGACAGGTATGACTGCCATTGAGCAAAGGACCGCGCGAGCTCGAGTCGCGCCGAGTCGGATCGGTCGGCGAGTTCGCTCACCAGCGAGCCGAGCGGGCAGCCACCGACACCGCGCGTCGCGCGGGTCGTGGTCACGAGATGATCGCACCAGCGCTGCAGCCCGTCCCACGACGACACTTCGCGCAGGCGTGGCTCCTGCGCGGCGATGACGTGGCCGAGCTGGGTCTTGATCACCTCGCTGATGAGGTCGTCTTTGTCAGCGAAGTAGTGATATAGCTGCGATCTGCTGGTGGCGCTGGCGGTCATGACCGCGTCCAGGCTCGTCCCTGCCACCCCGTGCTCGCGGACCAAGGACGCTGCTGCAGCCACGATGCGGGCTTTGGTGACCGCCCCGCGGGCCGTCAATCGCGAGGTGGGACGACCTTGATGTGGCTTCATGAGCGGACGCTATCCGAATTGGACTTGTCGGTCCACTTTTTTCTCAGCACGATGGCGGAGTCACCAACAAACACCATGTGAAGGGACCCGATGTCGCGCCTCAACTATGGCCAGCGATTGCCCCAGCTTGACGTTGCCGCTGTCGGTGGCGGCGTGATCAGCCTGCCGGGCGACCTCGCCGGCTCCTACGGTGTCATCTTGATCTACCGCGGCTCGTGGTGTCCCTACTGCAATGCCCAGCTCACCGCCTTCTCGCGTGCAGTGGACACCCTCAGCGAGCTCAACGTCAAGGTGGTCGCCCTTTCTGTGGATGGCGAGGACACTTCGGCGGAGCTTGTCGCCAAGCGCAAGCTGCGCTTTCCGGTCGGCCACAGCGCCGATGCCGACAAGATTGCCGCGGCGATCGGTGCCTACGTCAACGACGATCCGCACTATCTGCAATCGACCGGCATCATCCTGGCACCGGACGAGACGGTGCGATTGGCCGTGTACTCCAGCGGGGCCATCGGGCGGCTTGTTCCCGACGACGTCGCCGGCTTCATCAGGTACCTGGCCGAGCACCCAGACGCGCGGTGAAAGTCATTGACACGATGTACCGTGTTCAACGCTGAGCGCGGTGCGGCGGAGCCGGCCACGGACGGAACCCAGGCCACGCCATGCCCGGTCAAGTCAAGACGTCTTTATTCCCCGCTGCTGCTCGGACGGTTCTGGCGAACGTTCATGCGCCCGCCAGCAAGTCCAAAAAGTTGTTAACGCGAAAAGAGGAATTTATGAGGCGATCACAAGGTAATAAGACTTTGAAATATAATTCATTGTTTTTGGGCTTCTTCATGTTCATGTTTGGTTTCTTGAAATTCTTCGAGCCCTTTCGTACGTGGTTCGATATCCAGATAACCAAAAGCGGTCTGCCGCGGTTCAGCATTCCGCTAGGTAAAGTCGGCGAACTGGCGATCGGCACCGGCCTGCTTTCGGCTTT
Source organism: Mycobacterium sp. TH-M11 (assembly GCF_057473725.1). Taxonomy (NCBI): domain Bacteria; kingdom Bacillati; phylum Actinomycetota; class Actinomycetes; order Mycobacteriales; family Mycobacteriaceae; genus Mycobacterium; species Mycobacterium sp. TH-M11. The sequence continues at coordinate 2,416 of NZ_JBYCLD010000332.1, forward strand.
CTTCTTCAGGCAGAAAATCCCAAACCTCTACCGCCCGGTCACCCTCGCAGCCTCAGCCGGACTGGTCGCCAACATGGGGATCGCGACTTACGTGCATCTGCAACCACAAGTGCCGGCCAACGTTTTACCCCTAGGGATAAAACCTCCATTTATCCCGTTGTCTGTGATGTTCTTGGCGATAGTGAATCTCTACCAACTCTTTCGCGACGATCGGCGCCAGTCGTAGTGCCGTGACCGAGATGCAGCGGGCCGACTGTCGGCACGCGGGCCCGAAGCGCGACCTCTCCCCTCCACGGCAACTCGCACCTGCCGAGCACGCACCGTTGCAGGGCCTCGGCAAAGTCGCGTTTAAGAGGTCAGGAGTATTTGGTGGCCCTTTGAGGGTGTCGGGCAAGTATCGGCTGCCCGTTCGGCGATCGCGACGAACGAACGCGCGCCAGTGAGCGCAGCGGCCAGCGCGAACCCCAGGATGCCGGCCAGCCCGTGGCGCTTCCCGAGTGGCTTGCGCGGATCGGGCACCTGCGCAATCAACTCCAGCAAACCACCGGGGGCGGCCGGGACGTCGGCCAACTCACCCACCAGCGGGTCGGAATCGTCAACGAGGCACAGCGTGGGCGATGATGACACAGCGGCACGGCAGAACTCCTGGGATGTGACTGGTGTGAGAACTGTGATCATCCCGCCCGGCGGCGGTTAGGTGGTGTGGAGCAGGGTCATGAAGCCGTAGTCCATGTGCAGTTGTTGGTGGCAGTGCAGCAGGGACAGGCCGGGTTGGTCTGCAGTGACGTCGAATTCGAGGTTTTGGTAGCCACCGAGCATGACAACGTCTTTGCGTAGTCCGGCGGTGGGGGTTCCGGCGACGTGGGTGATATCGAAGGTGTGTCGGTGTAGGTGGATGGGGTGCACATCGTCGCTGGCGTTACGCAGCCGCAACCGGTAGCGGCGACCGCGAGCGAGGTTGATTGGTGTTGTGCGGGAGTCGTTGTCATAGGCCTTGCCATTGAGGGTCCAAACGTTGAAGCCGTCGCGTTCGGCGTTACGTTTCTCGATGAGTAGCTCGATCGTTTCGTCGGGCGCTGTGGCGACTCTGCCGGGTTGTGCGAAGAGCCGGTAGTCCCAGGTGAATGGCGGGGGCGGTGCCCACTGGGGTTCACCGCTGCGGCCCGCATATTCGACGACGATGCCCATGCCGTTGCCACGATCCTCATCGGACAGGTCGCCCAATATCCAGACGCCGGGGTGGTTCATCTCCACGATCGCCGAGATCCGTTCAGCGGCAGCGAGCCACAGCACCGGCACCGGCGCGGGCTTGGGAACGGGGTTGCCGTCCAAAGCCACGACGGTGAAGCTGTGTCCGGGCATGGCCAGGCTGCGGTTCTCGGTGGCGCTGGCGTTGAGCACGTGCAACAGCACCCGCTGGTTTTCGGCGACCTTGATGGGGTCGCCATGGCCGAGCATTCGCCCGTTGATGGCGAACGATCCGTAGCCGACCTCGAAACCGTGGGACTTGCCCGCGGCCAAGGAGGCCGCCATCGCTTTCTCACCCATGTCGCGTAGCTCGCCGATGGGGTCGCCGGCCAGGAAATCGCTGTCCATGTCCCCAGCGGTACTGAAGGATGGCTCGAATTCCTTGAGCGTCAAGAAGACTTCCTGGTCGTAGTTGCCCGGGTGGTGTTTGGGCTCGATGTACACCGGGCCGACCAAACCGTTGTATTGGCCCAGGCTCAGGTCCGATCCGGGCATCAGGTGCGTGTGGTAGAACCGGAACCCCGAAGGCCCTGGGGTGAAGGTGATGCGCCGCATACCGTGCGCGGGTATGTAGGGCGTACCTTCCTCGGCGGAGCCATCGACATCCGCCGGCAGGGTTTGGCCGTGCCAGTGCAGCTGTTCGGGGGTGCCGGTGTCGTTGTGCAGGTCGATGGTGACCGGCTTGCCCTCGGTAAACCGCAGCAGCGGGCCCGGGAATTGCCCGTTGTACAGGGTGGTCGAGACCACCTTGTCGGGGGCCAGTTCAACCAGCCCGGAGCCGATCCGCAGCGTGTAATCGGCTGGAGTAGAAGCGTTTTGATGGCTACAGCCGGCCATTATCGAACCGACAGTGCCGGTGGCCATCGCGGCGGCCCCAGCGGTTCCCCAGGTCAGGAAACGGCGACGATCAACGTCCATGAGCTGCTTTCTGGTTGGATGGTGCCGCACAGCTGCGCGATGTCCAGGCGCGCTTCGTGCAGGAAATTCCCGACGCCCTGTTCACTCTTGAACAGCGGCGAGGCGGACCACAGGATGGGCAGTTCGTGAGCAGCAGCGCCCCGGCCATGTTCGCGACCATCGGCGCCGCCGCCACCCGCGTAAGCAGTCCGGCAAGAATCAGTACGCCGCAGCCGATCTCGAACACGCCGTCAAGCGCGGCGAAGAACTCTGGCGCTGCAATGCCGGCTTGGGTGAACCTGCCCACGCCGAGCGAGCGCGGGCGCAGAAACTTCAGCACTCCCTCACTGGCGAATACCAGCCCGGCATAGCAGCGGATAAGAACTGTCGCCGCCGGGGCGTTCGTGCGACACACTCGCTGCCACCACGCCGGGCTCGCCGAAATGGTCATGGCCGAAACCTCCTGTGGAGACTTATTTGTTCGCTGAATCGGCGTTTAGGCGGCGGATGGCGTAGGCAGCTGCGCCGGCAGCCAGGACCCCCAGACCGGCCACGATCGAGGCCAGCGGCAGCGCGAACGCGATGACGATGCAGCCCACCAAACCAACGATCGGAATGATGCGCGGCGGCCGCCCCTCTGCCGCAGTCAGTGTCCAGGCCGAGGCGTTTGCGACCGCGTAGTAGACCAGCACCGCAAAAGACGAGAACCCGATCGCCCCGCGCACATCGGTCATGGCCGCCAGCACCGCCACAATCACACCGACCACCAACTCGGCCCGATAAGGCACCGCGAACCGCGGATGCACTGCCGCCAACACCGCCGGCAGATTCCGGTCCCGGGCCATGGCGAACGTCGTGCGCGACACCCCGAGAATCAGCG
>NZ_JBYCLD010000333.1:0-3787 GCF_057473725.1 Mycobacterium sp. TH-M11
CCTATGGCAGCGGCAAGGGCGAGGACGCCATCACCAGCGGCCTGGAGGTGGTGTGGACACCGACGCCGACCAAGTGGGACAACACCTTCCTGGAGACCCTGTACGGCTACGAGTGGGAGTTGACCAAGAGTCCCGCGGGCGCCTGGCAGTTCACCGCGAAGAACGGCGCAGGCGCGGGTACCATCCCGGATCCGTTCGGCGGGCCGGGCCGTAACCCGACAATGTTGGTCACCGACATCTCGCTGCGCGAGGACCCGATCTACCGGGAGATCACCACGCGTTGGCTGGATCACCCCGACGAGCTGGCCGATGCCTTCGCCAAGGCGTGGTTCAAGCTGCTGCACCGCGACATGGGACCGGTCTCTCGCTACCTCGGCCCCTGGATTCCCGAGCCGCAGCTGTGGCAGGACCCGGTACCGGCCGTCGATCACCCGCTGGTCGACGACAAGGACATCGCCGCCTTGAAGAAGAAGGTGCTCGACTCTGGGCTGGCAGTGCCGCAACTGGTCAAGACGGCATGGTCCGCGTTGGCCAGCTACCGCAACACCGACAAGCGCGGCGGTGCTAACGGTGCGCGAATTCGCCTGGAGCCGCAGAAGAACTGGGAGGCCAACGAGCCTTCCGAGCTGGCGAAGTCGCTGGCGGCGCTGGAGAAGATTCAGCACGAATTCAACGGCTCGGCAGCTGGCGGCACGAAGATCTCGCTGGCCGACCTGATCGTGCTGGCCGGGTCTGCGGCGGTGGAGAAAGCGGCCAAGGACGCCGGCTACCAGATCGACGTGCACTTCGTCCCGGGCCGTACCGACGCCTCGCAGGAGAACACCGATGTGGAGTCGTTCGCGGTGCTCGAACCACGTGCCGACGGTTTCCGCAACTATTTCCGGGCCGGTGAGAAGGTGCCCCTCGAGCATTTGCTGCTCGAAAAGGCCTGCCTGCTCGGCGTGACCGCGCCGGAGATGACGGTGCTGATCGGCGGCCTTCGTGCACTCGGCGCCAACCACGGCGGCAGCAAGCACGGTGTGTTCACCGACAAGCCGGGCGTGTTGACCAACGATTTCTTCGTCAACCTGCTCGACATGAACACCGAGTGGAAAGCATCCGAGAGCGCGGAGAACGTCTACGAGGGCCACGACCGGTCCTCGGGTGCCTTGAAGTGGACGGCGACCGCCAATGACCTTGTGTTCGGGTCGAACTCGGTGCTGCGCGCCCTGGCCGAGGTCTACGCCCAGGACGACAACAGCGGGAAGTTCGTCGAGGACTTCGTCGCGGCCTGGGTCAAGGTCTGCAACAACGATCGGTTCGACCTGCGGTAACCCCTGATCGTTCCATACGACCACTGCCCCCCGCGAGCTTCGGTTCGCGGGGTGCAGTGCTGGCCGGTCGGCGCCCGATGCATGTCGAGAGTCGCGCGTCGTGGAACCGCCGAATCAGTGTCGGCGAGTCAGCAGCGCTGTCGCACTCCAGGGTCGTTTCCCTGGATTACGCGGATCGGGTTGAGGACCCCACAGCGCCGGCCACATGAACATCGGCAACCTACGAAATCGCTTGGCGGCTGCCATCAGATGCTCTGATTCGAGGACTCGCCAGCCCAGTGCTTCGAAATAGGCCAACCCGTTTTCGGGCGCGAAGACGAACGGGGCATTTTGCAGTATGCCGGACATCTTCTTGTTCATCAGTCTCTTCAGGCCGGGGCCGCCGAAGTCGAGCATCCACCAGCAGACCTCAGGCCGATCGAGCGCGTCCGAAAGCGCTGCGACATCACGCTCTTGGAGATACATCAGCAGGCCCTCGGTCAGCACCAGCGCGTTGGCGGCGCCGTCGAGAGCTTCGTCGAAGAACGTGTCGCGGGCCGCCGGATCGGCGAGGTCGACCGCAGATCGGGTTAAGCGGCACCGCGGCGTCTGGTCGGCAAGGAGTTGCGTCTTCTCCTCGAGTAAGTGCGGAAGGTCCGCCTCGATCCAGGGGAAGTCAGCCGGAAGGTCCAACCGATACGGCCGGGTGTCCAAGCCGGCGGCCAGATTCAGCACCCGATCACAGCCTTTGGCGATCGCCCCGGCGATGGCGTCATCGATGATCTTGGTCCGCGCGACGAGCCACCAGCCGTTGCGACTCGACGCCGGCGTCGCGGCGACGATCGCGCGCCCCTGCTCCCCCGCGAGGCGCTCGGCGAGCGGATCGTGAAACAGCGCGTCGGTGCGCGCTGTTTCGGTAGCCCGATAGAGCGCAGTCCACCTGGCCGTATCTGAAACATGGGTGATCACGTGCCCGGCGTCTGACATAGGTTGCGTTATAGCACTCCGGCGCTGGTGGAATCCGCGTTGGGTCGGGTACAAGGGTGCGACGGACATCTCGCTGCACTCATGCGGCGTCCCGTTGCGGGGTTTGGGTTTTGGCCTCTGTGCGTCCGGTTCCGCGTCGGCGGGGTCTTAGGGATGCTCCACCGGTGCGCCCGTCGGCCCGGCTGGCACGACGGTCGATTGCGGGCGGTAACGGATCCGCATATCCGCCGGCCGTTCAGGTCGCGGCAGAGGCCTGCAGCGATGCCAGGGCGCGCGCGCTGAGCCGGGCGAGGTCGTCGGCCTCGTCGGGGGTGAGCGCGGCCGCGAAAATCTCGGCCATCCGGCGGTTGGTCGCCTGCTCGACCTCGGCGTAGCGGTCCTTCTTGTCTGCGCCGTCGGCGAACGGCTCGGGCCAGCCGAACATCGCCGCGTACTGATGGCCCTTGTTGAGCATGTGCGCTTCCACCGGGGTGATGCCGGAAGTGGTGAGGGCGTTGAAATGCACGCCGCCCCGCAGCTCGCGCAGAACCTGCATGATCTGCAGCGCCCGCGCGGGCGCGTCGTCGGCCAGCGGCATGGTGCGCCAGCCGGCATACAGCGGCAGGCCCGCGTCCGGTGCCGCCGCGATGACCTTCTCCCCCAGCGCCGCGATGCGGTCCAGGCCTTCGGCGCCGGCTAGGTGCTTGCGGGCGAAGCGGGCAATCTGGTCCCAGTACACCTCGGCCGCACCGGCCGCGCCGCGCACCGCGACGCCCTCATCCCACAGGCCCCGCAGGAAGTTCGGCTCGAACGCGACGAACACCGAACCGACCGTGGCGCCGGTGGCCTCGCCCAGCACCCCGCCGCGGCCGGCCACGTATCCGGTGAGCGGGTTCTGGTAGCCGGCGGCGATGCTGTCGGCGAACGTCTCGGGGTGCAACATGAACACCGCGACGGCTTGTTCGATGGGCGAGGCCGCGGCGATGGCCGCGTCGAGCACGTCGTTGTTGCTCATGGGTCTCCTTGTAATTCATGACGCTGTGTGTGTCGCACGCTACTCCTGGCGTCGTTTCCCTACCCAGGCAGCAATGTCGCGCGATGCCTGGGCGTGTGCGGTCACGATGATCTACGTCAACCGCACCGCGGAGGTGGTGGTACGCGAATCGGGCCGGGGCACGGGGTAATTCGAGGCTTCGCTTACCGCCTAATCGGAGACCTTGACGACGAGCTTGCCGACGTTCTTGCCGTCGAACAACATGTTGATCGCCGTCGGCAACTGCTCGAAGCCCTCGACGACGGTTTCGAGCGGGGTGAGGGCGCCTCCGGCGATCAGGCCGGCGATCTCGGTGATCGCCTCCGGCGCGCGCCCGAAGTGGTCCAAGACGATGAAGCCCTGCAGCGTCGCGCGCTGGATGAGCAGGTTGCCGAACGTGCGCGGCCCGGGCGGCGGGTCCGCCGAGTTGTAGCCGGAGATCATGCCGCACAACGCCACCCTGGCACCGATGTTCAGGCGCGCGAAGATGGCGTCC
>NZ_JBYCLD010000334.1:0-2834 GCF_057473725.1 Mycobacterium sp. TH-M11
GGCATTTTGCAGCCACTCCTGGTAGCGACCAGTGGGACGGGGGCCGCTGAGCAGACCGGCCTCGCGCAGGGCCTGCTCGTACTTGTTCGTCGGCGCAGGATCACCTGAACCCGGGTTTTTGGGATCTGGGCCGGCGAACTGCGGACCGCCCGAACCGTTGGCCTTGTCGCCCTGCAGTTTCCGGTATTCGTCGGCGAGAGCCCCGATGCGCGCGCCGATCGCGTTGAGGTCGGAATGAGTTTTCGCGACCACGTCGGCAACATCACCGATTCCCTTCCGCGCAATCGGCACCAACGCCTGGTCGCGGTTAGCGCCCTCCGGCACCGCCGATGCGGCGTCTTGCACCCACCGCTTGACGTTGTCCAAATTCTGCCGACCCGCGACCACCACCGCGGCAGATCGGTCCACCTCGCCACCAAGCCGCTGATCCAGACCCGCCATCTGCCCCAGGACTCGACCCTGCCCGCTGTTCGCGTCGGCATAGGCATCAGCCGCAGGGCCCGACCACGTCGGACCCGCCGCCGCCGACTCCGTCGCAGTCTGCATCTGACGCAACTGAGCACTGTTGTCGAAGGCCCGGCCATCTTGGGGAGTGCCCTCACCCAACGTCGACCGCGCATTCGACCACGTCGACATAAAGGCGTCGATCGCGCTCACCGGCTGACCCTTTCGTGCACCGAAGTCTCAGGTCAGTCTAAAAGCCCGCGCACTGAGCAATCGGCACCAAAAGTCGGCGAAGACTTGCGATAGCCGGCTAGGCCGGCGAAATGCCTGCGCTGGTCACGTTGACCGCGCTGACCAGGCCATCGATCAGGTTGCCTTCGGTAAACGATGACGCCGCTGCAGCGACACCGAGCGGTGCGGCCGACTCGACCCCGCGACCGCGGACCGCCGAGCCGTAGACGATCTCGATCGCGTGCTGGTCGGGCGAGACCGCGATCAGCACCGCGTCGTTGGGCGTCGGAACCTTCGCCAAGATCTCGCGCGCCCGCGCGCCGGTGTCGACCCCCAAGTCACCGATGTAGACCGCAAAACGTGCGCCGGCAGCACGCGACGCGTAAGTCAGCGCGTCGTCGAGGTGCACCAGGTCATCGATCGGAAACGGATAGCGCACCGAAAGCTCGCCGGCCTCGGTGACACCCGAGATACGGCCACTGGCGGTGATCACCGAGCCGTAGGGCAGCTCGCCCTGCGTGACGGTTGCAATCTCACCACTTGCCACTGACTCCACCTCCAACGCTGAACTCGGATGCGCCGTGCCCGTGGCCGACAGCCTCATCAGTGGCAGCCCACAAAATGGGCGCATGAGTCCACGGTTCCGACAGCTTGTAGGTCGCCGGGTGCGGACCCTTGCGGGACCAGATCATGGCCGCAAGAAGAACCACCAGCAACAACGGGACGCCCAGAAAGAGCGAGTGGATTTCCATCATGCTCACGACGCAAACCGTATCCCACCACCGAACCGACGGCTACACAGCGCCGGGTACCGCCCTAAGCCGCACCTTCGCCGAGATACCGCGCCCAGGACGGATCGAGTTCCTTGACCGTCGACAGCAGCCGCCAATGCTGGCCTTTGGGCGGCATCGGCGCCATCCGCAGCGACCAGCCCAGCTCGGCCAGTAATCGGTCACCCTTGCGGTGGTTGCAGGAAGAGCAACACGCCACGCAGTTCTCCCACGAGTGTTCCCCGCCACGGCTGCGCGGCACCACATGGTCGACGGTGTCGGCCTTGGCGCCGCAGTAGACGCAGCAGAATCGGTCGCGATGCATCAAGGCCGCGCGGGTCATCGGCACCCGAGCCCGGTAGGGCACCCGAACGAATGTGCGCAACCGAATCACCGACGGCACCGCGATCGACCGGGTCGCGGAATGGACCACCGGGCCCGTCGGATCGTCGTGCACCACGTCTGCCTTGCCGCAGATCAGCATGATGATCGCGCGCCGAACCGGCAATGCCGTCAACGGCTCATAGGTGGAGTTCAGCAGCAGCACCCGCCTGCGGTTCCACACGGATCCGGTGTCATGCGGCACCGGCGGATGGGTCTCGACGCAATGGACGCTGTGCAGGGTTGAGCCGATCGCGGGCCCGTTGAGGCCGGCCGCGGCACCCGAACTGTGGTGGCTGCGGCGTTTTGTGCGCTGCACCATGCGTCCTCCGCTGACCAGTGGACCACGATTCACCGGCGAGCGCACCCCAAATTGGCCGGTGCCGGCTGGTCAATCCGGTGAACACCCGGTGGCGGTGGAGTTGCGTCCCTGATAGTGGTGTAACGCGGATCGCGTGATCGTTTCCCGGTGTGTCGTTCGGGACCAGAGCGTGATCCTCCGAGTGAACCTTCCACAGCACTCTCGAGAGGAACCCCACGATGACCGCTCCCCATATTGTGAATCCTGCTGCGTTGTTGGAGCAGGGTCTGTCTGAAAGACGGTTGATCTGACCATGCCGTCAGGCCGATTTGGTGAGAACTTTCTGCGATCGAGGGCGATGACGTTTCCGGCGGGGGTTTCGTGCTTTCACCGTCTGATTTCTTCCTGGCCGTTGGTTGTTCGATATGCCATCGATGCTGTTCTGCGGCTCGCTTGGTGATGCCCCTGTTGCTGCTGATGTCGGCCCGTTTCGCCAGCACTCCGCCGGGCGGTTTCACCAGCAAGTCGGGCATTTGCGCCAACAGCAGCTGCAAGCACATCAGTCGGTCCGTCGATATGCTGCGCCATGCTGGTTCCCGCATCCTGAAATAGCGTGTGTCTACTCGGGCCGGGGTTCAACGACACGCATTTCGACCGGCAGACGGATGGATCCGCCGCCCTCAATGGTTTGGACCAGCACTCTGCGG
>NZ_JBYCLD010000335.1:0-9202 GCF_057473725.1 Mycobacterium sp. TH-M11
GCCAGCGACACCGCCCCGCGGAATCCGGCCCACCCGGACACCATGCGTTGGCGCCAGTCGACCCGACGTGCGCGCTGCGCTGCACGTCGGTCGAGCGCGCGGAGCAGCCAGGTGGTGGCCTCGCCCCAGACCAGCCGCGTTCCCACGACGACCACGGTGACGGCGATGGACATCGCGACCGCGTGGCGGATACCACCGTCGACCCGGGAGACTCCGCGCACCGCGCTGGGTAGCTGGCTTCCGACGAACACCCACAGCGAGCCGTTGATCAGGAACGTTGCGATATCCCAGAATGCGAACGACACCAACCGGGACCGGGCCCGGATAATCCGCGGCGATGCGTAGGCGAGCACGAGCGCGCACACCAAAACGGCGACCACGCCGCTGCAGTCGACCGAGTACGCGAGCAGGAAGGCGGCGAACGGAGTGAGCAGGCTGAGCGCCGCTTCTTCTTGCGGCGCGTCGAGCCGCGTCCGGATTAACGTGACGGCGCCGCCGACGATCAGCCCGGCCGCGATGCCCCCGAGGTAGGACAGGACGAATCGGATGCTCAGGTCGATCGGGCCGACGGGCGCGCCGCCCATGGCCACCGACACCGCCACCCCGAAAAGGACGAGCGCGGTCCCGTCGTTGATGAGGCTTTCGGCTTTCAGCACGGTCAGCGTGCGTCGCGGCAGGCGCTTCGCCAGGCCTGCGACCGCGGCGGCGTCGGTCGGGGAAAGCACCGCGCCCAGCACCGCGGCGGCATGCGATTCCATCCCGAACGCTCGCGCCGTCCACGACACCGCCACCGCGCTGGCGATCACCAGCCCGATGCTGAGCAGCACGATCACGCGCAGGTTGGCGCGGATCTCACGAATGCTGGTGTTCAGACTCTCCCAGTAGAGGATCGCCGGCAAAAACAGCAGCAGCACGATTTCGCCGTCGAGCCGGACGTGGCCGAAGCGCGGGATCAGACCCACCAGAGCGCCCAGACCGATCAACAGCACCGGCGGGCCCACCCGGTAACGCCGGCCCAGCACCGTCCCCACGATGACGATGGCGATCAGCACCACGATGACGACGAGCCCGAACATCAGCACATGGTATGTGCAGGTTTGCGAGCTAGCGCGACAACGGAATCAGCGCGGTGGCGTCCATGCGATCGGCAGGGTTTTGATGCCGTGGATGAACGGTGACAGCAACCGTGACGGCTCCTCGGTGACCGCGATATCGGGTATCAGGCGGTGCAACTCGGAGAACATCACCCGGATTTCGCGGCGGGCCAAGTTGGCGCCCAGACAGAAGTGCGCTCCGCCGCCGCCGAATCCGACATGCGGGTTCGGATCGCGCGTCACATCGAACTTCCAGGGATTGGCGAACTTCGCCTCGTCACGGTTGGCCGAGCAGTACCACAGCGTGGCCTTGTCGCCGGCGGCCATCGTGGTCCCGTGCAACTCGAAATCGCGGGTGAGCGTGCGGCGCATGTAGACCACCGGCGAGGCCCATCGCACGACCTCTTCGACGGCAGTGTGCGACAGCGCATCGAAGTCGGCCCACCACATCTGGCGTTGCTCGGGGTAGCGCGTCAACGCGACCAATCCGTGGCTGATGGCGTTGCGGGTGGTCTCGTTGCCGGCGACGGCGAGCAGGATGAAAAACGACGCGACCTCAGCCGACGTGAGTCGCTCGCCGTCAACTTCGGCCTCCACCAGGCTGGTCGTCAGGTCGTCGTGATGGTTGACGCGACGGTCCTCGGCCAACGCGCTGGCGTAGGCGCCGATGTCCATGGACACCTTCAGGAAGTCGTCGAAGTCGGTGGTCAGATCGGGGTCGCCGAAACCGAGAATGACGTTGGTCCAATGGAATATCTGCTGATGGTCTTCTTCGGGGATGCCCATCATGTCGCAGATGACCTGCAACGGCAGTGGGCCGGCCAGCTCGGCCACCGCCTCGCCGTTGCCGTCGGGATGGTGGGCGACCATGTCGTCCACCAGCCGGCGGGCCCGGTCGCGCACCGATGTCTCGATGCGCGCGACCACTTTCGGGGTGAACGCCCGGCTGACGATCGAGCGCAGCCGTTGGTGGCGTGGGTCGTCGAGCACGATCATCGAGCCGAAGTATTCCGACACCTCCGGCGTCTGGTCGTTGATGGTGATGTTGGGGGTGGAGCTGAAGATCTCGGGGTGGCGGCTGGCGAAGTGAACGTCGTCGAGTCCCGTTATGGCCCAATGCCCGTTGCCCTGCTGGAAGCCTTCCTGCACCGGTTCGGCCCAGAACGAGATCGGTGCCTCGCGCCTGAGCGTGGCGAACGCGCCGTCGCGCTGATCGTCGTCGAGGGCCCAGAAGTCCCATGCACCGAGATTGATGTCGCCGAGCGCAATGTCGGGTGGCGCGGTGCCGTTCACTCGGGTTGCCAGACTCATTGGCTGCCGTCCTCGTCATAGCCGTTCGTTGCCGCGCCATCCGTTGCCGCGAACGTGCGATTACCGACGGCGCCACTCGACAAATGCCTCGGCAACTGCACCCTCGAGGTGCTGCGCTCGATCCGATCGTCTGCGCGGGCGCGGGTCAGGTCGCACATACGGTGCGGGCCGGCGCCCCGTTCGCGGTTGCCTGATTCACGACCGTGCCGTCGACCAGGATTGTGCCCGGGCTTGCCGTGGCCGCGCATATGCTCACCGCTGCAACGAAGATCGTCTGCTGGTCATGGTCATACATCGTGTCCCGCCGGCAAGCCGCCTGGGACGGTTTTCGGGTTTCTTCCCCAAAATACCGAGCGCGAGCGAACGACTTTTCGGTTTCGGCGGGAGGGCGACCGCACCCCCGCCTATGGTGACGTATGGCACGGGGCAGTTTGAAACGCGTGGTGGTGTGGGGGACCGGCTTCGTCGGCAAGATGGTGATCGCCGAAATCGTCAAACATCCCGAATTCGAACTCGTCGGCGTCGGCGTCAGCAACCCGCAGAAAGTCGGCCGCGATGTGGGCGACATCTGCGGACTGGCCGGGCCGATCGGGGTGACTGCCACCGACGACGTCGACGCGCTGATCGCGCTGAAGCCCGACGCGCTGGTGCACTACGGCCCGACCGCCGCGCACGCCGACGCCAACATCGCTTTGATGACGCGGTTTCTGCGCGCGGGCATCGACGTGTGTTCGACGGCGATGACGCCGTGGGTGTGGCCGACCATGCATCTCAACCCGCCGCAGTGGATTGCGCCGATCACCGAGGCCTGCGAGTTGGGTGAGTCGTCATGTTTCACCACCGGCATCGACCCGGGATTCGCCAATGACCTGTTCCCGATGACGCTGATGGGCCTGTGTTCGGAGGTTCGCACGGTTCGCGCCTCCGAGCTACTGGACTACACCAACTACGAGGGCGACTACGAAGTCGAGATGGGCATCGGGCGCGAGCCGGAATTTAGGCCGATGCTGGAAAACCGGGACGTGCTGATCTTCGCGTGGGGCGGCACCGTCCCGATGATCGCCCACGCCGCCGGCATCATGCTCGACGAGATCACCACGACGTGGGACAAGTGGGTGACCCCCGACGAGCGCAAGACCGCCAAGGGTGTGATCCCCGCCGGTCACGTCGCCGCGGTCCGTTTCACCATCAACGGGGTCTACCGGGGCGAGACCCGGATTCAGCTCGAACATGTCAACCGCATCGGGTTGGATGCGGCGCCGGACTGGCCCGCCGGCACCAAGGACGACGTCTACCGCGTCGATATCGAAGGCACGCCGAGCATCTCGCAGGAGACGGCCTTCCGGTTCACGGACGGATCCGGTCGAGACGCGGCCGCGGCCGGTTGCCTTGCCACCGGACTGCGGGCACTGAACGCGGTCCCAGCCGTCAACGACCTACCGCCCGGGTGGGTCACCGCTCTGGACCTGCCGCTGATCGCGGGCCTCGGCACTATTCGTTAGACGTAGGTCGACGGCGACGCCCAAGCGCTAGTGGCCGCGCGCTACCCATTCGTCGTAGTGCACGATCTCGTCGCCGATCCTGGTGGTGTCGCCATGGCCGGTGTAGACGACGGTGTCGCCGGGCAGGCTGCCGAGCCGGCCGGAGATCGATTGCAGAATAGTCGGGAAATCGGAGAACGACCGCCCGGTCGCTCCCGGCCCGCCGGAGAACAGGGTGTCGCCGCTGAACACGGCGCCCAGCTCCGGGGCGTACCAGCACACCGACCCGGGGGAGTGGCCCGGGGTGTGTAACGCGTGCAGTTCCAGGCCAGCGACGAGGATGCGCTGGTCGTCGGAGACGGCGCGGAAGTTCTTGTCCGGGTGGGTCATTCGCCACAGCATGTCGTCGCCCGCGTGCAGTAGAACTGGCGCGTCCAGGGTTTCCCCGAGTTCGGGCGCCACGGTCACGTGGTCGTTGTGGCCGTGTGTGCAGATCACCGCGACGACGTTGCGTCCGCCGACCGCGTCGATGATCGGCGCCGCGGTGTGGGCGGCGTCGAACACCACGACGTCAGTGTCGTCGCCGACCAGCCAGATGTTGTTGTCGACTTCCCAACTGCCGCCGTCGAGTTCGAAGGTGCCGTGGGTGACGATGCGCTCGATGGCGGGCATCTACAGGATCACCACCGAGCGCAGCACCGTCCCGGCGTGCATCTTGTCGAAGGCCTCTTCGACGTCGTCAAGGCCGATGCGTTCGGAGACGAACTTCTCCAGCGGTAGCCGGCCCTGCAGGTAGAGGTCGATCAGGGTGGGGAAGTCGCGTTCGGGCAGGCAGTCCCCGTACCAGGACGACTTGAGCGAGCCGCCGTGGGAGAAGAAGTCGACGAGCGGCATCTCGAGTTGCATGTCCGGTGTCGGAACACCCACCAGCACAACGGTTCCGGCGAGGTCGCGAGCATAGAAGGCCTGCTTCCAGGTTTCCGGGCGGCCGACGGCGTCGATCACCACGTTGGCGCCGAACCCGTCGGTGAGATCCTGGATCGTCGTGACCACATCCAGGTCGCGGGCATTGATGGTGTGGGTTGCGCCGAACTGGCGGGCCCAGTCCAGCTTGGTGTTGTCGGTGTCGACCGCGATGATCCTTTTCGCGCCGACCAGCGCCGCCCCGGCGATCGCCGCGTCGCCGACGCCGCCGCAGCCGATCACCGCCACGGTGTCGTCGCGGGTGATGGCGCCGGTGTTGATCGCCGCACCCAGGCCGGCCATCACCCCGCAGCCGAGCAGTCCAGCCACCGCCGGATCGGCGTCGGGGTCGACCTTGGTGCATTGGCCCTGGTGTACCAGCGTCTTGTCGGCGAACGCGCCGATGCCCAGCGCCGGTGTCAGTTCGGTGCCGTCGGTGAGCGTCATCTTCTGCTCGGCGTTGAAGGTGTCGAAACACAACTGCGGCCGTCCGCGCTTGCAGGCCCGGCACTGGCCGCACACCGCGCGCCAGTTCAGCACCACGAAATCGCCTGGCTCGACCGCGGTTACGCCCTCGCCGACCGCTTCGACGGTACCCGCGGCCTCATGGCCGAGCAGGAACGGGAACTCGTCGTTGATGCCGCCCTCGCGATAGGTCAGGTCGGTGTGGCACACCCCGCACGCAATGATGTCGACGACGACCTCGCCCGGACCGGGATCGGGGATGACGATGTCGACGACCTCGACAGGGTCGCCCTTGCTTCGCGAGATCACTCCACGCACTGTCTGGCTCATGGGCTTCAACCTAACGCTTGCTGGGTAGGCTCTTCGCGATGGCCGCCCTCGACTCACTCGACGACTGGCCGGTGCCGAACGCGGCCGCCGCGGTCATCGGGCCAAGCGGCGTGCTGGCCGCCCACGGCGACATCGAGCGGCAGTTCGCGCTGGCGTCGGTGACCAAGCCTCTGGTGGCGCGGGCCGTGCAGGTCGCCATCGAAGAAGGCGCAGTGGAACTGGACACCGCGGCCGGCCCGCCCGGATCGACCGTGTGCCATCTTCTGGCCCATGCCTCGGGGCTGGCGATGCTCGACGGGAAGACTCTGGCCCGGCCGGGCACTCGCCGGATGTATTCGAACTACGGCTTCGCGGTGCTGGCCGAAACCGTGCAGGAGGCGTCCGGCATCGAGTTTGCCAGCTACCTGACCGAGGCGGTGCTGGAACCGCTCGGGATGACCGCCACCCGTCTGGACGGCGGCGCGCAGACCGCCGGGTACGGGGCGACGTCGACCGTCGCGGACCTGGCCGCGTTCGCCGCGGATCTGCTTGTTCCGATGACGGTGTCGCCCGAGATGCATGCCGAGGCGATCAGCGTGCAGTTCCCCGGTCTCGACGGCGTCCTGCCTGGCTACGGTGTGCAGCGGCCCAACGATTGGGGCCTGGGATTCGAGATCCGGGACTCGAAGACTCCGCACTGGACGGGCGGGCTCAACTCACCCGCCAGCTACGGCCATTTCGGGCAGTCAGGCACGCTGATCTGGGCGGATCCCGTCGCGAAACTGGCTCTTGTGGTACTCACCGACCGCGATTTCGGCGACTGGGCCTTGCCGCGGTGGCCTGCGCTTTCTGACAGTGTGCTGAGGGAATTCAATTCGGACTAGCGCAACATTGGCCTCACAAGGCACAATAGACACGCACGGCGCACAAATTGTTACCTGCGCTCATCGGATCTACCAGGTCGTTGGGGAAGACGTCCCTCGTGGAGCCGAAGGAGCAACAAGATGCGTGCGTCCAATCAGTTCGCTGACGTGACGACAGGCGTGGTGTACGTCCACGCCTCGCCCGCTGCGGTATGTCCGCATGTCGAGTGGGCGTTGTCGTCGACGCTGGCATCCAAAGCCAACCTCAAATGGACCCCACAACCGGCGATGCCGGGGCAGCTGCGGGCGGTCACCAACTGGGTCGGGCCGGTCGGTACCGGCGCCCGGTTGGCCAACGCCCTGCGCTCGTGGTCGGTGTTGCGGTTCGAGGTCACCGAGGACCCCAGCGCCGGGGTCGACGGCCACCGCTGGAGCCACACCCCGCAACTGGGGCTATGGAGCGGAGCGATGAGCGCCAACGGCGACGTGATGATCGGCGAGATGCGGTTGCGCACGATGATGGCCGCGGGCGCCGACGCGCTTGCCGCCGACTTGGATTCGGCGCTGGGCACGGCGTGGGACGAAGCTCTGGAGGCCTACCGCGACGGTGGCGACGGCGCCGAAGTGTCCTGGCTCAACCGCGGGGTCGGCTAGATCTGGCGGCCTGCGCTGCGGGGTCACGCCGACGTCAACGTCACCGCGTTCAGGCCGATGCTCCGCAGACTCGCTCGATGCGTAGTTTCGACCTGCAGTTCCGCGACGACCAGTGTGAGATCTGCGAATCTAGTTCCGGCTGAAGCTAATTGGGCAGCCAGCCAGTCCCCGTTTCACCATATGCCACATCAGTAACGTCAGGTGGGGGACACTCTCTTCCGGACTCGTGACCACATCCGATATCAGCGGGTGGTGATATCGCATGTGGTGCGAAAACCAAAAAACCGAGTCCCCTCAGACCAGTTACACCGGGGGCCCGTGAGGCTGGTGAGGCCTCCCGCAGCTACGCGGATACCTTTAGCACGCCGTCGTAGTGGGTGAACATGTGCGCGGCGCACAATGACATCGTGCACGCTTTCGACGATCTGGCGATCATGAACGTCCTCGCCGGGTCGATCTGACCAGCTAATCGATCACGGGGCCGCCCGCAGAGTGTGTAACGCGGCTTTGACCGCGGAGATCTGAGCGGGCAGTTGGCAGGCGAAATCGCCGTCGGCGTAGACGTTGATGCCCGGTGAGTCGACCTCAACGGTCCTCACTCGGGCGGTGGTGACCTCGTCGAGGTTGACATGGGTGCCTTTGTAGACGGTGGGGAACAGGCGGATCAGCCGAGTCCGCGACGCGGAGTGCACCATGGTGATGTCGAGTTGGCCGTCAGTGGGGTCGGCGTTGGGGCACACCAGCATTCCGCCGCCGTAGCTGCGGGTGTTGCCGAACGCCGCGAGCGTCAGGTCGGCGACGATCTCTTCGCGGCCGTCGAGCACGAGCCGGAAGGGCAGCAGCCGCAACTGGGAGAGTTCGGCGAGCATGGCCAGGTTGTAACGCATCCGGCCACGCGGCCACCGCATCCGGTTGGCACGGTCGGTGACCAGCGAGTCGAATCCTGCGGCCGCCACGGTTCCGAACCATCGGCTGGTGCCGCCGCGGTCCTCAATCCGGCCCAGGTCGATGGTTTGCGTCCAGCCGTCCGCGATGATGTCGGCGGCCGCGACGGGATCTTTTGTCGGCAAACCGAATTCGCGTGCATGGTCGTTACCGGTGCCGGCCGGGACGATGCCCAGCGGGATATCGGTTTCGGCGAGGGCCTGCAGCGCGTCGGTGATCACCCCGTCACCGCCGACGACAACCAGGGCGTCGGTGCCGTTGTCGACCGCCCTGTGCAACAGGCGGCGGGCGTGTTCGGCGTTGCTGCCGACGATGGCGGTGACGTCGACGCCGCGCTGTTGCAGTCGAGTGATCGCCTTCTCGGCGGCGTGTGGCGCATTGCCGTGTCCTGACGCCGGATTGGTCAGCACGGTCACCCGGCCAATCTGACGGGGCGTGTTCACGGGATCAGCTTGCCGGGGTTCATGATTCCCGCCGGGTCCAACGTCGCTTTGACCGCCCGCAACACGTGCACACCCAAGTCACCGATCTCGTCAGACATCCAGGGCCGATGGTCGGCGCCGACGGCGTGGTGGTGGGTGATGGTCGCTCCGGCCGCGACGATCGCGGCGCAGGCTGCGGCTTTGGCGGTGCGCCACTGCTCGATCGGGTTACCGCGTTGCGCGGCGACGACGGTGAAGTAGAGCGAAGCGCCGGTGGCGTACACATGCGAAATGTGGCACAGGACGAGCGCCGGCGTGCCGGATTCGGCCAGTGACCCGGTCAGCGCCTCAGTGACCGCGGCTTTCAGTGCGGGCAGTTTCGACCAATCGGTGGCCGTCTCGAGGGTCTCGCATAACGCGCCGTTGGACAGCAGGGCGTCCCGCAGATACGGCGCGCCGAATCGTCCGTGCTCCCAGGCTCGGGCCGGGCCCTCGCCCAGCGACGTTCCACCCCCGGCGGCCATCAGCGCCCTGGTTTCGGTGTGCCTGCTCTCGGCGTGCGCCTCGGTGCCTTCGAAGACCGTGATAGCCAGACAGCCACCGGCGACCTGGTCCTCACCGATCGACTCGGTGGTGGCCAAGTTCACACCTGTCTCGGCCTCATCGGACAACCGGATCACGGTCGGGCCGGCGCC
>NZ_JBYCLD010000336.1:0-1851 GCF_057473725.1 Mycobacterium sp. TH-M11
GGCCGCCGCTGTGTTCGAGTCTGCGCACCGAGGCCCGCTATGGGCGGATGCTGCCGTACGTGATCGAGCTCGACGGCCGATTCTGCGGCCAGCTGACCGTGGGCAATATCGCCCACGGGGCGCTGCGCTCGGCCTGGATCGGGTACTGGGTGTCTAGCGCGGTGGCCGGCGGGGGAGTGGCAACCGGGGCGGTGGCACTCGGGCTCGACCACTGCTTCGGGCCGGTACGGCTGCATCGGGTGGAGGCCACCGTCCGGCCGGAGAACGCGGCCAGCCGGGCGGTGTTGGCCAAGGTCGGCTTCCGTCAGGAAGGGCTGCTGCAGCGCTACCTCGACGTCGATGGGGCGTGGCGCGACCACCTGCTGGTGGCGATGACGATGGAGGAGGTCGCCGGGTCGGTGACCTCGGCGCTGATTCAGTCCGGCCGGGCCGCCCGGGCCTGATGATATTCGGACGAGATGTTACCCGTGTGGTAGTTGTGACTGGCGAGGTCAGCGAGTAAATTACAACTGTGTAATTGGTTCGGCGCGTCGTCCGAGGTCGTGTGGCTCTCACACCTAGCCTTGGCTCGGAAAGGAGCAGGCCAACCATGCCCAGCATCCCGCAATCATTGCTCTGGATCTCACTGGTCGTTCTCTGGCTGTTCGTACTGGTGCCGATGCTGGTCAGCAAGCGTGACGCGGTCCGTCGTACCAGTGACGTGGCCTTGGCGACCCGGGTATTGACCAGTGGGTCCAGCGCCCGGCTGCTCAAGCGCGGCGGCCCGGCCACCGGCCACCGCAGCGATCCCGACTGGCAACACACCGCCGACGACATCGATGAGGCCGACGACATCAATGACGTCGACGAGGTCGAGGGCGAACCCGCCGAGGGTGGCTCGCGGGTGTTCGTCGCCGCGGCCGCGGTGTTCGTCGCCGCGTCGGAGCCGCAGGTCGGCGAGCAGGCTCAACTCGACTACTTGGACGTCGACGTCGTCGCCGACGACTCCGACGAGCTGCCACTGTCGGACGCGGGTCTGGCCGCCGAGGTTGCGGCCGAGGCGCGCGCCCAAGCCGAAGCTCGGGCCGCCGCTGAGGCGGAAGCGCGCGCTGCGGAGGAGGCCGCCATGGCAGCCGAGGCTCTGGCGGCCAAGGCGGAAGCTGCGGCCGAAGAAGAGGTCGACGCGGAGCCTGCTGCCGAGGGCGAAGCCGAAGCCGATGGCTACGAGTACGAATACGTCGAGGACAGCTCCGGGCTGGAACCTGCGGCGGAGTCCACGCGGGCGGGCGCAGCGGGTCTGTCGGCCCGCGGTCGTCGGCCCCGTATCGACACCGCCGCGGCCGTCAGCGCGCGCAAGTACGAGTTCCGCAAGCGGGTGTTGATGTCGCTCGCGGTCGTCCTGGGGCTCTCGGCGCTCACTGCCTTCACCGTGGCACCCACCGCGTGGTGGATCTGTGGTGGCGCCGCAGGTGCGACGGTGCTCTATCTGGCCTACCTACGCCGACAGACCCGTATCGAGCAGCAGGTGCGGGCGCGCCGCACACGGCGCGCCGAGCGTCCGCGTGTGCAGCGCGAGAGTGTCCACACCGACGCGTTCGAGGTGGTGCCGTCACGGCTGCGCCGCCCGGGGGTTGCAGTGCTGGAGATCGACGACGAGGACCCCGTGTTTGAGCACCTGGAGTACACATCCAGTGCCGACCGGTACGGATGGCGCGGCGACCTGGCGCGTGCGTCCGGTCAATAGGTCTCGGTTTCAGGGCACGGGCTAGGGGCTGGTAATCTCCTAGCGGTCAGGGGCTATAGCGCAGTTGGTAGCGCGTCTCGTTCGCATCGAGAAGGTCAGGGGTTCGATTCCCCTTAGCTCCACAGTGT
>NZ_JBYCLD010000337.1:0-2321 GCF_057473725.1 Mycobacterium sp. TH-M11
GCCCGTTGGCTAGACTGACCTGCACATTGCCTCCGTAGCTCAGGTGGATAGAGCAAGGGCCTTCTAATCCCTAGGTCGCACGTTCGAGTCGTGCCGGGGGCACTGGTCAGAGCTGGTATCAGCGCGTTGCGTACCCGCACCAGCAGATTCGCCCAAGCGTTCGAACCCACCTCCTGTCAACCGGTTGACGCCACCGCCCGCCCTTACCGCAACTTTTGAAATGTAATCAGCGTGAAGTGTTGAGCGGGCGGGATACGGCCAGGGATATTTTCGCGTTCGCGTGCGTGACGCCTCACCGCGTGCCGTGTGGTGGGCTTGGTCGTATGAGCCTCACTTTCTATGCGCTGCTGTGGGCTCATCCGGGGGCGGATGAGGCGCTGATCGCATACGAAGACAGGGTCTTGGACCTGGTCCCCGAGCACGGTGGCCGCGTCGTACAGCGGTCCCGAAGCGACGGCGCCGACGGACGGCCCCTAGAGATCCAGCTGTTCGAGTTTCCGTCCGCCGAGGCGTTCAACGCCTACATGCATGACCCTCGCCGCACCGCGTTGGCCACTGAGCGCGACCGTGCCATCGCCAAGACCGAGCTCATCAACGTTCAGATTGTCTGATGCCACAAAGGCCCAGAGCGACAGCGCCTACCCGCGTTGCGGCGATTACGGTGGCAACGTGACGGAATGCGCGGCGTGCCAGTTCGATTACGGACAGATGGAAGGCCAAGACTTCGCAACCTCGGCGGGCCCTCTCGCCGCTGCGTATGTCGATCTGCTCGAGTCCACCAGCGGCACAATTCTGCGGGCCCGGCCGTCGCTGGACGTGTGGTCACCGCTGGAATACGCATGCCACGTCCGCGATCTGCTCTTGGTACAACGTGAACGAGTGCTGGCCGCGCGCCGCCAAGGCCGGCCAGTCGCAGACCCGATGGGGCGCGACGAAAGGGTCGAGCACGACGGATACAACCACCAGTCCCCCAGCGATGTCGCGCGCCAACTCAGCGATGCAACGCTGTTGCTATCCAATGCTTTCGGCAGGCTCTCGCCCGCCGACTGGGATCGCACCGTCATCTACCCGTACGCCTACCCGGACCCCAACCCGGGCGAGCGTTCACTTCGGTGGATGGCAACTCACACCCTTCACGAGCTAAGTCACCACCTGATTGATATTCGCCGCCAGCTCGACCGAGCGGATGCAGCACTCAAGGAAGAACACGTTTGCGACCGCGGGTCTGAGCAGCCCTAGTCACGGGCTTTCACTGTATCGAGTATCGCGTTGCTGGATCGTCAACAAGCGGAGTAACGCCACGGTTTTCGAGGCCGTGCCTCTCGTCAGTTACGTCGTCTATCCTAGGGGGACTGAATGAAGGTGGTGTCCAGGTGACCAAGCTACAGAAGGCCAAGCGCCGGGTCAAAGCCGTCCGCGCAATCCGCCGCAGCACCGAGCTCGAGGGTTCCCGCAGCACCAACGCCACGCGCGCCGACCAGGTCGCCTACGCGCGCGGCTCCATCACCGCCGCTGAACTACGCGACCGCGTCCGGCGCCGATACAACCTCCAGTAGCCGAGCTCGGGAGTGCAGCACCCCTGGGACACCGGCGATCCCGAGCAGAACTGGCGGGGCTATTTCATCCCTGGCACCAGCATCCTGAGAAACCGGGTCGGTGCCCAGACACCTGAAGCGCTGCGGGACGCGGAGAACGACCTCGTCGAGGCGCGTGTCATCGAACTCCGCGAAGCCCCCGGCCTTCTGGGTCACCGCACATACGATCTCGCCTACCTGCAAGCGCTCCACCGTCAGCTATTCCAGGACGTATACGTCTGGGCCGGAGAACTGCGGACCGTCGGCATCGAAAAGGGCGGCGAGTCTTTCTGCCCACCAGGCAGCATCGACCAGCCGATGACCCATGTCGCCGCTGACATTCACCGGCTCAACCAACTCAAGGATGTCCCCGAGGCAGATCTCGCATACACCGTCGCCTACTTGAACGACTACACGAACTTCGCCCATCCCTTCCGCGAGGGCAATGGCCGCACCACCCGCGAGTTCTTCGACCTCCTCCTCTCCGAACGCAGCGCCGGGCTCAACTGGCTGAACACCGACCTGACCGAGCTGCACAACGCATGCCACAGTGCGCGATCCGAATCCGACCTCCGAGGGCTCACCGCGATGTTCGCGAAAATTCTCGACAACGACCCTGCGTACGACTTTTGATTTCGATGAAACGAACCATGCGAGCCAGGCGGATTCAGCGCCGACTCGTCCGAGTGCTCACCCGCTACGGGCCAATGTCGGTACGGCTGCTATTCCTGTTCTTTGGTGTCGGGC
>NZ_JBYCLD010000338.1:0-4868 GCF_057473725.1 Mycobacterium sp. TH-M11
CACCCGGCGCCTCAGCCCCCATCAACAAGCGCGCACGCCTACGTGAGGCAACGAATACCCCTTCGCGCGCATCTTGACGTGAGGCAACTTGCCGACACAACGCCCACGCCAGAACACCAACTGTGGCTAACCATCCAACTGTGGATAACTAGGATGGTGGATATGCCGACGCGAATGACTGCGATCGACGCGCAGTTTTACTGGATGTCGGCCAAGATCCCCAGCGACCTGCTTATGCTCTACGTATTCGACGGTGTGCCAAGCGATTTCGAGCACGCCGTCGAATCGATCAGGACCCGGGCCAACGCGTGTCACGCTCTGGCGATTCGGGTCGACGATGGATCGGCACTGACCTATCCGCGCTGGGTACCGACCGCTGTCGAGCCCGACCGGTTCGTGCGCCACCACCTCGACGACGACAGTTGGCCGAGCTGCCTGGAGGCGGTCGCCGGACTGGTCGGCCACCCACTCGACGCGCGCCGGGCGCCGTGGCGCATGCACTTGTTTGCGCCGGTGCGCGACGCTCCGGGAGGGGCCGACGCAAGCACCGTGGTGATCATGCAGTTCGCGCACGCGCTGTGCGACGGCCGGCGGGCTACCGCACTGGCCGCGTGGCTGTTCGGCCGACAGAGACCGGTGCCCGCTGTCGCGCGGGAGGCGCCAGGTTTCCTGGCTTGGCGCGCAATTGAGGCCGCCCGTGCCCATCGGCGCCAGCTCCGTGATACCCAGGCCGGATTGCTACCGCCGGCAATCGGCCCAAAACAGTCGCTGTCCATCAATTCCCGGCCGTCGGGTACGCGTTCCGTGCGTACGCTGATGCGACACCGCGCTCAGCTCGACGGCCCCACGGCCACTGTGGCGGCGCTGGCCGCCGTATCCGGTGCGATCGCCGGCCACCTGAACGATGCGGCCGAGTTCCTGTTAGCCGAAGTGACGATGGCGAAACCCGGTGTGGCATATGCGCATAATCACTTCTCGAACGTCACCGTGGGGCTGTATCCGGAGTTGAGCCGGCCCGAACGCCTGCAACGAATCGCCGCGGACCTGGCCAACGCCCGCAAGCGGTCACAGCACGCCGCGGCAAGAGCGGCCGACCGTGCCTTTGCCGCGACCCCCGCTCCGCTGCTGCGCTGGGGCGTCGGTCTTTTCGACCCTGAAGTCCAGCCGTCGCAGGTGTCGGGCAACACCGTCCTCTCGAGCCTCCCTCGCGGGGCCGCCGATCTTAGTTTCGGCGACGCAGCTGTTCTGTTGACCGCCGTATACCCGGAGCTGTCTCCGGCGATGAGCCTTGTGCACGGCGTTTGGGGCATCGGCGACACGGTAACCGTCAGCGTGCATGGGGCAGAGTCCGCGATCGGGGACATCGATGACTATGTCGCGCGGTTGGACGCCGAGCTTTAGCCGCCGCCCCGGCGTCGGGCGCTGTCGGCAAACGCTCATTCCGCGTCGATCGGATGATCTAGATTCGAGCCTATGAATGATGCCTATGATGCCGGCTTACTGATCCTGCGACTGGTTTTGGGCTTGACGCTGGCCGCGCATGGCTACAACAAATTCTTCGGCGGGGGAAGGATTCCCGGGACCGCGGGCTGGTTCGAAAGCATCGGGATGAAGTACGGCACCTTCCAGGCCGTCGTCGCGGCGAGCACCGAAATGGCCGCCGGATTGGGTTTGGCCGCCGGCTTGTTCACGCCCATTCCAGCCGCCGGCTTCGTCGCCCTGATGATTGTCGCCGCGTGGACGGTGCATCGCCACAACGGCTTCTTCATCGTCAAGGAGGGTTGGGAGTACAACCTGATCCTGGCCGTCACGGCGGTCATCGTGGCGACCCTGGGCGCTGGGCGGTACAGCCTTGACTGGCAGATCTTCGGACACAACTTCCATGACGGTTGGCACGGACTGTTCGGTTCGTCGCTGCTGGGCATCGGTGGAGCGCTGGGCCAACTGGTGCTGTTCTACCGGCCGCCGGCCGCAACGGCTCACTGATCCATTTGGTTCGGACGCGTCGCGGCGTTGACGACTTCCCGGCCAGCGAGACCCGACCCGCAAGATCGCGATCGGGATGGTGGCGGTGGCACCCGACACCGATACGGTGCCCGCCTCGGCCCGGGCGATCGGGCACGCGCTGCATGCGCACGGGTAATGACGTTGTGTGTCGGCTGCGCCCCGGTCATCGTTGACAGTGACTGCCAGAAAGTCATACTGTGCCACGCATGAGCAACCCCGCCAAGCTGCGTGTCATCCAGTGGGCCACCGGTGGTGTAGGTAAAGCCGCCATCGAGTGTGTGCGCAACCATCCGCAGCTCGAGTTGGTCGGCTGCTGGGTGCACAGTGCGGACAAGAACGGCCGCGACGTCGGCGAGCTTCTTGGGCTCGAATCCTTTGGCGTCACAGCAACATCCAATATTGATCACGTGCTGGCCATCGATGCCGACTGCGTGATGTACAGCCCGTTGATGCCCAACGATGACGAGGTCATCGCGATCCTGCGGTCCGGCAAGAACATCGTGACACCGGTGGGCTGGGTGTACCCCGATCCTGCGAACCCACGGCACCGAGCCGTCGACGACGCCGCCGTCGACGCTGGGGTGACGTTGCACGGGTCCGGCATTCATCCCGGCGGCATCACCGAGCGCTTCCCGCTGATGATCTCCTCGCTGTGCTCGGCCGTCACGCACGTTCGCGCCGAAGAGTTCTCCGACATCCGTACCTACAACGCGCCGGACGTCGTGCGCCACATCATGGGCTTCGGTGGTACTCCGGACGAAGCGATGGCGGGCCCGATGGCCGGGCTGCTGGCGGCCGGCTTCAAGCAGTCAGTTCGAATGATCGCTGATCACATGGGATTTCGTATCGAGCCTAATATCAGAACGATCCAGGATGTCGCGGTGGCAACCGACGAGATCGACTATGCACCATTCCCGATCACCAAGGGCAGCGTCGCCGCGCGCCGGTTCCGCTGGCAGGCGCTGGTCGACGGCGAACCGGTGATCACCGCGGCGGTCAACTGGCTGATGGGCGAGGAAAACCTGGATCCGGCATGGGATTTCGGCGGAATCGGTGAACGCTTCGAGGTGGAGGTCACCGGCGACCCACCGGTGAAGCTCACCTTCAAGGGCCTACAGCCAGAGACGATCGCCGAAGGCCTGGTGAAGAATCCGGGCGTGGTGGTCACGGCCAATCACTGCGTCAACGCCATCCCCGACGTCTGTGCCGCCGAACCCGGCATCAAGACCTACCTGGACCTGCCGCTGTTCGCGGGCCGGCCGGCCCCGGGCCTGGCGACGTGAGCTACACCCATCCGGACTCGATGCGCGGTCACGTCGCGATCATCACCGGTGCCGCCCAGGGCGTCGGCAAAGGCATCGCCGAGGCGCTGTTGCGACGGGGGGCGTCGGTGCTGCTGGTCGACATCCAAGACGACAAATTGGGCGTCACGACCGAGGAACTCCAAGCGCATGGGCCGGTCCAGAGCTTCGTCGCCGATTTGCGCGATCCCGAAGCGGGCCAAAGCATTACCGCAGCGGCCATCGATGCCTTCGGCACGGTGCACGGACTGGTCAACAACGCCATCGCCACCAACGAACCCAAGGCATTCGTGGACATCACCGGCGAGGACTTTGCTCTCGGGCACGAGGTCGGGCCGCGCGCGAGTTTCCTGCTGATGCAGGCCGTGTATCCGCTGATGGTCGCGAACGGCGGAGGGTCGATCGTCAACCTGGGCTCGGGCACCGGCACCGGAGGCGAGCCGAAGTGGGGCGGGTACGCCGCCGCCAAGGAGGCCGTTCGCGGATTGTCGAAAGTCGCCGCGCTGGAGTGGGGCCGGGACAACATCCGCGTCAACGTAGTCTGTCCGTTCGCCGAGTCCGACGGTGTCAAGTACTGGAAGTCGTTCGCCCCCAAGGAATACGACAAGGCTGTGGCGCGGGTTCCGATGAAGCGGATCGGCGACGTTCGCGACGACGTGGGTGCGTTGGTCGCGTTCTTGCTCGGCAGCGACGCGACGTTCATCACCGGGCAGACCATTCACGTCGACGGCGGCATCGGCAGCTTTCGATGACCGAAACACTGCGCGATCGACAACGTGCGCAGATTCGGGCCGACATCCGTCGGGCCGCCTTTCGGTTGTTCATTGATCGCGGCTATGACGCCGTAACGACTGAGGAAATCGCCTCGGCCGCAGGCGTTTCGCCGCGCACGTTTTTTCGCTACGTGCCGACAAAAGAGGAGTTGCTGCTGGCGCCGGTTCGGTATGGCGGCGCCGCGATCGTCGGTCTACTCGAAGAACGGCCGGCCGACGAGCGGCCCGACGAGGCGCTGATCAATGCGATCATCACCCGAACCAGGTCGTTCGGCACCGCCGACACCGAAGAGTGGCGGGCGGCCCTGCTGGTCGCCCCCGATTTGCTCGGCAAATTGACCGTACATTTGCCTGCCGACAAGGAACGCGCCACCAGGTTGGTCGCCGCCCGGATGGGGGCCGACACCGACCGCGATATCCGTCCGGCCCTTTTGGTTCAATTAGCCTTTTCTGCAGCAGATTTCGCATTCCAGCAGTGGGTAAGGCAGTCCACGACGAAGCCGCGCGCGCTCGACCGTTACGTCACCGAAGCGCTCGAGGCCGTCAAGAGCCCACATTGGAAGAGGAAGCGATGAGGAGCAAGGCGCACTCGCTGGCGCTGGTGGCGGTGGCTTATGCCGCCGCGATCGCGGCCGGCGCGGTCTGGCTGCGGTGGGGCGTGCACACCGGCCGGTTGTTGCTGGACACGCTGTATGCCGACCTGCTGGCCACGTTGGTGATCTTCGCGTTCAGCCGGGCCTACCGGAATTCGAGTTTCTACGACGCCTACTGGAGCGTGATTCCACCG
>NZ_JBYCLD010000339.1:0-15270 GCF_057473725.1 Mycobacterium sp. TH-M11
CGCGCCGAGCTGGTTGAGATCGAACGGCGCCGCGCTCAACGACCGTCCGCCGCCGGGCTGGCCGCCGGGCAGCTCGGGCTTGTAATCCGGGAATCCGTTGGCGATTTCGAATCGCAGACTGCTGTGGGCTTCGATGAAGTCCAGCATCGCCGAGCCGGTCCGCACGAACGTCTCTACCAGAGCGTCGTCCATCGATCCAAGCGACTGCGCGTGCAGGTAACTCAGCGCATCCTCGACCGACAGCTCGACGTCGGGGGAGCGGTGGTGTGCGGGAATCCACACCACGCCGCCCGAAACCGCAGTGGTGCCACCGAACGTCGAAGCCTTCTCGTAGACCGCCACCGAGGCGCCGCCAGTGGCGGCGGCCAGCGCGGCAGTCAGCGCGGCTCCGCCGCTGCCCAGCACGACGACGTCGATGTCCACGTCCCAAGACGGCATCAGCTCTCCGGTTCCTCTCTGGCCGTCAGCCAAGGACAGTCGCTAATTCCTTAGCTGCCTTCACAACTGCGTCCTTGCCACTCATCACCACGTCTTCGCGATGCGAGATCAGGTTGATACATAACGGCGGCGACGGCGGGTCGCGATGTACTGGCACCGCCAGACCGTAGGTGTCGGACTCGATTTCGCCGTGGGTGATCACCCAGCCCTGTGCGCGGGCGGTGGCCACCAGATCGCGTTCGGCCGGACGTGGCGGCAAGCTGGACAGCAGCGCGATACCCGCGGCACCGCGATGGAGCGGGTATCGGCTGCCCTCGTGAAACGCCAACTGGTAAGGCACCTGAGTCGGCACGATCACCGCGATGGCCACTTGCTGGTCGCCCTCGGCCACCAGCAGCGAAACCGTGGTGCCCAGGTCGTCGGCCAGCGCACGCAGGATCGGCAAACTCAGCTGCCGCAGGTTGCGATCGAACGAGGCGCCGAGCAGCGCCAGGCCGGCGGCCGGCCGGTAGCGCCCGTCCTCGCCCTTGGCGACGCATCGGAATTGAGCCAGCGTCACGAGCAGGCGATACGCGATGGTCCGGTGCACGCCGACGCCGTCGGCGACCTGTTGCACGGTCATGCCCGCCGGAGCATCGGCGACCAGTTGCAAGGCGCTGAGTCCCCGAGCGAGCGTCTGCGACCCGGGCGCGGTGGTCGTGGGAATCTCGCCCACGTCAGCCACCGCGGATCGTGCTTGACAGACACCCCGGAGAGAGTAATGCTCTACATATAGTGCACATAGATGTGCGATTTTAGCACACATCGCTGGCGCTCAACGAGAACAATGTTTCCGTCAGGAGCACGAGAGGAATCGGTGGCCGATCACGAAAGCGTGTGGAGTGATCTACAGGGTGTCGCGTTCGACCAGGGCTACCTGGATGCCGGTGGTGTGCGAACGCGCTACCTGCATGCGGGCGACGAGAGTAAGCCGCCGCTGATCCTGCTGCACGGCTCCGGAGGCCACGCCGAGGCATACGTCCGCAACCTCGAGGCGCATGCCGGGGAGTTCTCGACGTGGTCGATTGACATGCTGGGTCACGGCTACTCCGATAAACCCGGCCACCCCTTAGAGATTCGGCACTACGTTGAGCACCTGTTCGCCTTCATGGACGCGATCGACGTCGGGCGCGCCCACCTGTCCGGCGAATCGCTGGGCGGCTGGGTCGCCTCTCGTGTCGCCGCCGACCACCCCGAGAAAGTCGACAGGTTGGTGCTCAACACCGCGGGCGGTTCGCAAGCCGACCCGGAGGTGATGGCGCGGATCATCACGCTGTCGATGGCGGCCGCTGAAAACCCGACCTGGGAAACCGTGCAGGCCCGGATCAAATGGTTGATGGCCGACAAATCCAAGGACTACGACGACCTCGTCGCGAGTCGGCAACGGGTATACCGGCAGCCAGGCTTCGTCAACGCCATGCGCGACATCATGGCGTTACAGGAACCCGAGATCCGGGACCGGAACCTACTGCGGGCCAACGACTACGGCGCTATCAAAGCGCCCACCCTGGTGTTGTGGACCAGCGACGACCCGACGGCCGACGTGACCGAGGGCCGTCGCATCGCATCGATGATCCCGGGTGCGCGCTTCGAGGTGATGTCCGGTTGCGGTCATTGGCCGCAGTACGAGGACACCAAGACCTTTGACCGCCTGCACATCGATTTCCTGCTGGGGCGGTGACAGTGGACGGCGATCACGACGTGGATGTCGACGTTGTCGTGGTCGGCGCGGGCCCGGTCGGTCTGACGCTGGCCAATCTCCTTGGCTTGCAGGGTGTCAGCACGTTGGTGGTCGAAGAGCGCGAGTCACTGATCGACTACCCTCGTGGGGTCGGCCTCGACGACGAGTCGTTGCGCACCTTCCAGGCGATCGGTCTTGTCGACCGTGTCCTGCCGCACACGGTGCCCAACCAGATACTGCGATTCGTGGATGCCAAGCGCCGGATACTCGCCGAAATAGCGCCTCCGGACGCATGTTTCGGCTGGCCCAAGCGCAATGGATTTGTCCAGCCGCTGGTAGACGCCGAATTGTTGCGCGGGTTGCAACGATTCGACCACGTCGAGATCCAGTGGCGGCGGACCATGGCGTCCTACACCGAATCGGCCCATGTGGTCACCGTCGAACTCGACGGTGAGGGCGGACCCAGCAGTGTGCGGGCCCAATACGTGGTGGGCTGCGACGGCGGCCGAAGTGCCACCCGCCGACTGATGGGGGTCTCCTTCGACGGCACCACCTCGCCGACCCGCTGGCTGGTGGTCGACCTCGCCAACGATCCGCTCGGACACCCCAACAGCGAAGTGGGTGCCGACCCCGCCCGGCCTTACGCGTCGATCTCGATCGCGCACGGAATTCGCCGTTTCGAGTTCATGATTCACGCCGACGAGACCGACGAGCAGGCCGAAGACCCGGCCTTCCTCACCCAGCGGCTGGCATCGATGGTGCCGCACCCCGATCGGGTCGACGTGATTCGCCACCGGCTCTACACCCACCACTCGCGGATTGCCGGTGCGTTCCGCAAGGGCCGGTTGCTGTTAGCCGGTGATGCCGCGCACCTGATGCCGGTGTGGCAGGGCCAGGGTTACAACAGCGGCATTCGTGATGCGGCCAACCTGGGTTGGAAGCTCGCGGCAGTGGTCAACGGATACGCTGACGACGCCCTGCTCGACACCTACGACGTCGAACGTCGCAAGCACGCCCGGGCCATGATCGACCTGTCGACCATGGTGGGCCGGGTCATCTCGCCGACCAACCGCCACGTCGCCGCTGCGCGCGACCTGCTGGTGCGCTCTGCGTCAATTGTGCCCTCGCTCAAACGGTATGTGCTCGAGATGCGCTTCAAGCCGATGCCGCGATACGAGCAGGGCGCCGTCGTACACCCCGAGCCGCGACGGGCGGATTCGCCGGTCGGAACGCTGTTCGTGCAGCCAAGGGTCGACACGCGCATGCAGCAGAACGTTCTACTCGACGACGTACTGGGCGGCGGCTTCGCCGTCATGTGCTGGAACAACAACCCCCGGGAGATTCTCGGCGCCAAGGCATTCGCGGATTGGCAGGGCCTGGCGACAAAATTCGTCGCGGCCCGGCCGCTGACCCAGCTGCACTGGGACGGTGACGACGACCCCGACGTGATCGTG
Source organism: Mycobacterium sp. TH-M11 (assembly GCF_057473725.1). Classification (NCBI taxonomy): domain Bacteria; kingdom Bacillati; phylum Actinomycetota; class Actinomycetes; order Mycobacteriales; family Mycobacteriaceae; genus Mycobacterium; species Mycobacterium sp. TH-M11. The sequence continues at coordinate 3,613 of NZ_JBYCLD010000339.1, forward strand.
GTCGGGGACCGGGTCGGTGCGCTCAAAACCTGGTTCGATGGCCACCAGGAGTCTGTGCTGTTCTTGCGCCCCGATCGCTGCATCGCGGGCGCCTGCATCGCGCAACTCGCACCCGAGTTGAGTGCCGCACTCTTCGACGTTCTCACCCTGACACCGGGAGGCGGTGAATTTCCAAGTGCCCATCGCCCTGTGCTGTATGTCCCACAGCCCACTGCTGAATCTGCCCGGGCCATCGCCGGACCTTCGTGACGACATTGACAAAGCCCTCACGCAGGCGAGCGATTTCGCTGCTGACTTCGACCCGGAGCTCGTCGTCATCTTTGCGCCCGACCACTACAACGGCTTCTTCTACCGGACGATGCCGCCGTTCTGCATCGGCATCAAGGCACAGGGAGTCGGCGACTATGGCACCCATACAGGGCCCCTCGATGTGCCCGAAGCCACCGCGGTTGCGTGCGCTGAGGCCGTGTTGTCGGCCGGTGTCGACGTCGCGATCTCGGCTGACATGGACGTCGACCACGGCACCGTGCAACCACTGGAGAAGTTGTTCGGCAAAGCGACGGCGCGTCCAGTGATTCCGATCTTCATCAATTCGGTCGCCACTCCGCTGGGCCCGCTGCATCGGTGCCGGGCACTCGGCGCTGCCGTCGGCGGCTATCTGACGAGTCTGGACAAGCGGGTGCTGGTAGTGGGATCCGGTGGACTGTCGCATGATCCGCCGATTCCGACGCTGGCCACCGCCACGCCGCAGATCGTGGAGCGAATTGTGCACGGCCGGCCGATGACCACCCAGCAGCGCTCGGCACGGCAGACGGCGGTGATGGACGCGGCTCGGGCCTTCGCGGACGGCGAAAGCTCGCTGCGACCGTTGAATCCCGAGTTCGACGAGAAATTCCTCGCCATCGTCGATAGTGGGCACCTCGACGAGCTTGACCGCTGGTCCAATGCGTTCATCGCTGGTGAGGGCGGCAGCTCCGCGCATGAAATCCGTAATTGGGTAGGGGCTTTCGCTGCACTAGCCGCTGCCGGTCGGTACCGAATGGAGGTCCGCTACTACCGGCCGGTGCCCGAATTGATCGCCGGTTTCGCGGTCCGGACGGCGGTGGCGGTATGACGGAAGCCTTCGACAGCGTCGTCGACGTCCTGGTCATCGGATCAGGTGCCGGAGGCATGACGGCGGCCCTGGCCGCGGACGCAACTGGCCTGTCGACCCTGATCGTGGAAAAGTCCCGCCAATTCGGCGGTTCCACCGCGTTGTCCGGCGGTGGCATCTGGGTGCCGGGCGCGCCCGCGCAACGACGGGCCGGCTACACACCCTCTCCCGACGAAGTCGTCGACTACCTCAAGCACATCACCGACGGTCTGGTCAGCGAGGCGCGCATCCGGCAGTACGTCGACTCAGCGCCGGAGATGATGGAGTTTCTCGAAAAGCTCAGCCCTTGGCTGGAATTCGTCTGGAAGCCCGGCTACGCCGACTACTACCCGGAGCTGCCCGGGGGCTCCGAACTCGGTAGCACGATCAACGTTCCGGCGATCGATCTGCGGGTGCTGGCCGACGACGAACAGAACCTTCTCGCGCCGCTGGCGTTAGCGCCGCGCGGAATCTGGTTGGCGCCAAGGGAGCTTCGTTCGTTCTATCAGGTCCGGCAATCTTGGGCGGGCAAGGGCGTCCTGGTGAAGTTGGTATGGCGGATGACGCGGGCCCGCGTCTTCGGTGACCGGATGGCCGCCATCGGACAGTCGCTCGCCGCGCGGTTACGGCTGGCCCTGAAGGACCGGGACGTCCCACTGTGGCTGGACACCCCGATGACGGAACTGCTCACCGACCACGACGGATCGGTAATCGGCGCTGTCGTCATGAAAGGCGCTGCGCCGCAGCGGATCGGTGCCAAGGTCGGCGTGATCGTCGCCACCGGCGGCTTCGACCATGACATGGCCTGGCGCAAAGAGCATCAGCCGACTGTCGACCAGGATTGGAGCTTCGGCAATCCGGCAGCGACCGGCGACGGTATCCGGGCCGGCCAGCGAGTCGGCGCCGCCGCGGACCTGCTCGACGAGGCCTGGTGGTTCCCCGCCATGCAATGGCCGGACGGCCGAATGCAATTCATGCTCAACGAGCGGATGATGCCGTCGCAGTTCGTCGTCAACGGCGCGGGCAAGCGATTCATCAACGAGGCAGCCCCGTACATGGACTTCGGTCACGCGATGATCGCAGGACAGCAATCGGGTGTTACCCATATACCGTGCTGGCTGATCACCGACCACCGGTCGTTCCTGAAATACGTCGTCGCCGGTCACCTCCCGATCCCGAAGATCCCCTTCGCCCCGGTTCCGACCGGCCGCAAGATCCCCAAAGCCTGGCTGGATTCCGGCGTGGTCAAGTCGGCGAAGACGTGGGCTGAGCTTGCGGCGAAAATCGGTGTGCCGGCCGGCCAATTATGCAGCACGGCAGACCGTTTCAACGAACTCGCGGGCAAGGGCCACGACGATGATTTCAACCGGGGCGACAGCGTTTACGACAATTACTACGGAGATCCCACGCTGCCCAACCCCAATCTGCACCCGCTGGTTAGCCCGCCCTACTACGCGTTCCGGATAGTTCTGGGCGACCTGGGCACCTCCGGGGGTCTGCGCACCGACGAATATGCGCGAGTCCTGCGCGCCGACGACACCGTGATCCGCGGACTCTACGCCGTCGGCAACGCCTCGGCAGCGGTGATGGGGCGCAGCTACGCCGGCGCGGGCGCGACCATCGGACCGGCCATGACCTTCGGCTATGTCGCCGCCAGACACCTTGTCAGCCAAAGCTCCACGCATTCAATCGGTCCGGGAGGCACGACGTGAAAATTTCACTGTTCTACGAATTCGCCCTGCCGCGTCCCTGGTCGGACGACGATGAACACATCCTGCTCAACGACGCCTTGGACGAGGTCGAGGCGGCTGACAAGGCGGGCTTCTCCACAGTCTGGCTGACCGAGCACCACTTCCTGGAGGAATACTGTCACGCAGGCGCACCGGAGATCTTCCTGGCCGGCGCCAGCCAGCGCACCAAGGACATTCGGCTGGGATTCGGCATCATGCATCTGCCGCCGGCCGTCAACCACCCGGCCCGCGTCGCCGAGCGGATCGGCACGCTTGACCTCATCTCGGACGGGCGAGTTGAATTCGGCACCGGCGAATCTTCCTCGATCGGTGAACTCGGCGGGTTCAACATCGACCCCGCCGACAAGCGCGCCCAGTGGGAAGAGGCGCTCGAGGTGTCGATCCGCTGCATGACCGAGGAGCCGTTCACCGGTTTCCAGGGCAAGCACATCGACATGCCGCCTCGCAACGTGGTGCCCAAGCCGTTGCAGAAGCCGCACCCGCCGGTGTGGGTCGCCTGCACCCGTCCGGCCTCGGTGCAGATGGCCGCTCAGAAGTGCCTAGGCGCATTGAGTTTCGCCTACACCGGACCGGGCCCGCTGACCGAGCGGGTGAACGGCTATTACAAAGAGCTCGAGGAGAACGGCGTACCGGTCACGCCCGCGATCAATCCCAACATCCTCGCGATCGGTGGTGACCTGTCGATGATGGTCGCCAAGACCGACGAGCAGGCCGTACAACGCCTGGGTATGGGCGGGGGCTTCTTCTCGTTCGGGATCATGCACTACTACATGACTGGTGTGCACATCCCTGGGCGCACCGGAGTCTGGGAGCGTTATCTCCAAGAATGCGAGAAGGATCCGACGCTGGCCTACGGGCCCGGTCGTGGGGCGATCGGTTCGCCATCGACCGTGCGCGAGTTTCTGCGCGGATATGAGGAGAGCGGGGTCGACGAAATCATCCTGCTGCTCAATCCGCGTAGCCACGAGGGCACGATGGAGTCCATCGAGCTGATGGGTAAAGAGGTGCTGCCAGAATTCATCGAGCGCGACCAGAAGGCGTTGGCTGAGAAGGCCAAGCGTCTGGAGCCAACGGTGGAGAAGATCGAGGCGCGCCGCACCGAGCCAACCGCAGCGAAATTCGACGAGAGCTATTCCTTCGGTGGCCTGCCCACCGGCCGCGGCGGAAAATTCACCGCGAGTGAGATTCCCGAGGCGATGGCTGAAATCAACGAAGGTCGCGTCCAGGCGGCGCAGCGTCTCAAAGACGAGTCGAAGAAGTAGTCGTTGCGGCCTGTCGACGAAATGTGGCGCTACGGCGGACGGCGCGCCGTGGTCACCGGATGCTCTTCGGGAATTGGGGCGCATCTGGTGCGCCAGCTCACCGAGTTGGGTGCACACGTCATCGGGCTGGACAAGCACCAGCCGACCGGCGACGTCACCGAGTTTCACAGCGTCGATTTGACCGACCCGGCGTCCATCGACACCGCGGTCGCCGAGATCGGCGGCCGGGTCGATGCGCTGTTCAACGTTGCCGGAGTGTCGTCCGGCATCGGCGATCCGCTGCTGGTCGTGACGATCAACTTTCTCGGCACGCGGCACCTCACCGAGGCGCTGCTGGACACCATGACCACCGGGTCGTCGATCGTGAGTGTTTCGTCGTTGGCGGCCAAGGCGTATCGCGACAATCAGCGGGTGACCGCGGGGCTGCTGCACACCCGCAACATCTCCGACGGCATCGATTGGTGCAAGCGCAATCCCGACGCTCTTGGAGACGGGGGCTACCGGTTGTCCAAGGAAGCGATCATTCTGTACACCATGAGCAAGACCGCAGCGCTCGGTGGCCGGGGCATCAGGATCAATTGCACCGGGCCCGGCGTCACTGAGACTCCGCTTCTTGAGCAACTGCGGGGCGCGTACGGCCAGAAGTTTCTCGACGACATCGCAAACCCGCTGGGCCGGGTGTCGGATGCCGACGAGCAAGCTGCCGCACTGACGTTTCTGAATAGCCAAGCTGCCAGCTATATTTCGGGACAAATACTGTGGGTCGACGGCGGACATCTCGGCGCAGCTTCTGCGCGCGAACTCGAAGAAGGGTGAGCATGGCCAGCCTGAGAGATTTCCGCCGAGTATCGGCCGAAGTGTCCAACTGGGGCCGGTGGGGCGACGCAGACGAACTCGGCACGCTGAACTTCATTACCGCGGACAAGATCGCCGAAGCGGCCGGCCTGGTCAAGCACGGCAAGGTGTTTCCGTTGGGGGTCGACTTCGGCTCTTCGGGTCCGCAAGGAGCGTTCAAGTTCCGGCATAACCCAATTCACACGATGACCGTCGACGGCGGCGACGCGTACTCGCTGCCTCGCTTCGGCCCGGACTGGGTCGGCAACCCGAGCGCTCAGGACATGGGAAACTACTTTCAGGACGACCTGTTCCGCTTCAACGACGACATGATCGTGATGCCGCTGCAGTGCGCCACCCAGTGGGATGCGCTCTCCCACGTCTATTACGAGGACAAGCTGTACAACGGTTTTCCGGCCGATTCGGTGACCAGCTTCGGCGCACGGCATTGCGGCATCGACAAGGTCGACGGCAAGGGCATCACCTCGCGCGGTGTACTGCTCGACGTTGCCCGGCACCGCGGCGTGGCGACGTTCATTGAACTCGGGAACCCGATCACTGCGGGCGAGTTGGACGACGTGGCGCGGGCGCAAGGCGTGACGATCCGACGAGGCGACATCGTTCTGGTCAGAACCGGCTGGTGGGCAAGGTTTGTCGAGACCGGCAATGGCGGCGAACCCGGCTCGGGCTTGGACTGGCTGTGCGCGTCTTGGCTGCACGACCACGACGTGGCCGCGGTGGCCGCCGACAACCTGATGGTCGAAGACCCGGTATCCGGTGTCACAGGGACCTTCATGCCGATGCACATGCTGTGCTTGCGCGACATGGGATTGATGCTCGGCGAGTACTGGGATCTCAATGCGCTGGCAGCAGATTGTGCAGCAGATGGCGTCTACGAGTTCCAGCTCATCGCGCCGCCGCTCAGATTCACCGGCGCGGTGGGCTCGCCGGTCAATCCGATCGCCATCAAGTGATCGGTGTCGCGTCCGTTCCGCCCGCTGGACCCGCACTGAGGAGTCCGTGGTGACCATTCAACGTAAAACCGTCGTGATCGACGGCCTGCGCACCGGTTACCTGGAAGCCGGCCACGGTGAGCCGGTGGTCCTCTTGCACGGCGGCGAATTCGGCGCCAACGCCGAAATTAGTTGGGAGAGAACAATACCCGCTCTCGCTGAGCGCTATCGGGTGCTTGCGCTCGATATGTTGGGTTTCGGGGACTCGGCCAAGGTCATCGACTTCAACGACGGCCGGGGGATGCGACTACGCCACATCGCCAGGTTCTGTGACGAGCTCGGTGTCGGCTCCGCGCATTTCGTCGGCAACTCGATGGGCGCGGTCAATTTGTTCGTCGACGCGACGTCGGACTCGCCGCTGCTTCCGATGCGGAGCTTGGTGGCCATCTGCGGTGGCGGTGAAATCCAACGCAACCAGCACATGGAAGCGCTCTACGACTACGACGCCACGGTGGCGGGGATGCGGCGCATCGTCGAAGCCCTCTTTCACGATCCGAAGTATCCAGCCGACGAGCACTACGTGCGGCGCCGGTACCAATCGAGCATTGCTCCCGGTGCGTGGGAGGCGCTCGCCGCGGCGCGCTTTCACCGACCGGGCGCGGAACCATCGTCGGCCCCATCGCATACGTGGGCCTACGAGCGGGTCGGGGTCCCGGCTTTGGTGGTCGAGGGAGCCCGCGACAAACTGTTACCGCGCGGCTGGGCAAAGGATATCGCCGACCAGCTGCCCCAAGGTCGGGTGGCCGTCATCGAGGCCGCGGGCCACTGTCCGCAGATCGAGCAACCGGCCGCAACGAACGCACTGCTGCTGGACTTCCTGTAGATCGGCCGGGAGTTTCGGTGCCGGCCCGGCCCGGAGTTATGACTCCGAATTCCGCCGGGAGAACCAGGTGATCAGCCGGCCAATGATGATCAGCACCAGTACGAAGATGATCAGCAGGAAAGCCGCGTCGTAGGACAGGTCGCGGGCCGACTGTGACGGCAGGTTGTAGAACGTCCAGATCGGATAGGTCAGGTAACCGACCGGCGAATCGGTGAGCTCTCCCGTCGGAGGGGAATTCGACCAACCGGCCGTGTACAGCATCGGCGCCGTCTCGCCGATCGCCAGCGCAAGCGATACCAGCATGCCGGTGACGATTCCGGGAATTGCCGCGCGCAGCACTATCTTGCGCAGGGTCCAGCCGAGCGGCAGTCCGAGCGCCTCGGCCGCCTCCCGATACGAGGTCGGAACCTGACCAAGTGCGGACTCGGTGGCCTTGGCGATATAAGGAATGCTCATCACCGATAGCGTCAAAACCCCGGCCGCCAGGGAAAACCCCCAGTCGAAATACACCACGAGTGCTATGTAGCCGACGTAGCCGAGCACAATGGACGGGATGCCCGACAGCACCTCGTAGGCGCCGCGCAGAATCGAACGGGTTCTGCCGCGGGCGAATTCGGACAGATAGATCCCGGTCAGTACACTGATCGTCCCACCGATCAGCAGGACCCCGAAACCGATGACCACGGTGCCGACGATGGCGTTGCGCAGGCCACCACCGTTGCCGCGGGTATCCTGCACCAGCACATGCCAATCGAATACCGGCACGGCACGGCTGACAACTTTGATCAGCATCCACAGAGTGGGGCCGACCACCACGGACAGGCAGCAGAAGCAGGCAGTCCAGAACAGGGCATTGACCACCTTGCGCCGAGTGAGGGTGGAGCGCCGTGGCCCGTCCTGCCCGCGGATCGCGGATAACGTCGCGGTGGATTCGCTCATCTCAAACACCACGTCCCACCGGTAGCGCGGTGCTCGAGGCCCGGCGCACCAGCGCGCGAGCGGCCAGGTTGGTCAGCAACGTGATCAGCATCAGTACCAAACTCACTTCGGCGAGGGTTTTCACCGCGAAGTCGGTGAAGTCGGTCATCGCCGAATCCAGTTGTGAGACAACGGTGGCAGCGATGGTAGTCATGGTGGAGTAGATGTTGGCGGGCATCGCACCCAACACCGCGCCAGAAACCATGGCGACGGCCATCGTCTCACCCAGTGCACGTCCGAGACCGAGGACGACGGCGCCGATGATGCCGCTGGATACCCATGGGAGCGTGACCCGCCGGGCACATTCCCACTCCGACATCCCCAGCGCGATGGCGCCCTCGCGGGGCAGTACCGGGACCTGTCGGATCAGATCACGGGTGGTGCTGGCGATGATGGGAATCACCATGACCGCCAACACCAGACCGGACACCAGCATTCCCTCGCCGTTACCGGGGTCGCCGCGAAAGTAGTTCAGCACGGGGACATTTGGAGTGTTACGAGCGATCACCGGTGCGATGTGGTGGGCAATGAACGGCCCGAAAGTCAGTGCACCCCACAGGCCGACGACGACGCTGGGAATGCCGGCGAGCAACTCGAGTGTGATCCCGACGGCCGAGGCGAGGCTCTTGGGCAACCGCTCCACGATCGCCAACGCTGCGCCCACCGACACCGGTACCGCGATGATCAGCGCAATCGCCGACGTCGCAAGGGTCCCCACGATCAGCGGCAGCGCGCCGTAGTAGGCGCCGACGGGGTGCTCGACGCCGTCGGTGACCGCGGAAGCACCATAGGTGTTGCCGGGGTTCCAGTCGGTTGCGGTGAAAAAGTGCAGCCCGTTGAGCCGGATTGCCGGCAGCGCCTCAATGAGCAGCGTCGCCAGCACGAACACCAACGCGAGCAGCGGCATCACCGCGCCCACCGCACCTAGCCAGCGAATGGCGAGACCGTCGCGGCTGGCGCCACGGACGCGGCTCCGCATGCGCCGGAGGGCCGTCGGGCCGCCCGGCGCATGCAGTGTCGTGGACATGGTCGAAGAAGGCACTCGTCGCTACTGGCCGCTGATCTTTGCGATCTGGTTGTCGGACAACGTCACCACCGAGGCCGGCAGTGGCTGAAAGTGGACTTTGTCCAGGTACGAGGCATTGTTGCCGTCGGTGACCGCCCAGTGCAGGAACGCCTGCAGGGTCTTCGCTGTGGCGGCGTCTTTTTGGTTGCTGTTGACGATGGCGTACTCGTAGTTGACGATCGGGTAGCCATCCACGGCGGGTCCGTTGATCAGCGAGATTGCCTGGTTCGCCGGGGTTTGTGCAGCGAAGCCGGCGGCCGCGGCCTGGATGCTCTTCGGTTCGGGCAGCAGGAATTGCCCCGAGGCGTTGCCCAACTCTGCCTCGCCCAGCCCCTTCTGCGAAGCCTGGTCGAGGAAACTGATGCCGATGTAGGCCACGCAACCGGGCACCCCGGCGCAACCGGTCACCATGCCGCCATTTCCGTTCTCGCCCAACGCGCCTGGCACGGCAGGGAAATCAACGGTGGTGCCGAAGCCCGGCGATTTGCCCCAGCCGTCGGGGTCTTGCTTGGACAGGTACTGGGTGAACAGGAAGGTGTCACCGGACCCGTCGGAGCGGTGCAGCGGAACGACCGGAGTGTCGGGCAGGTTCACGCCGGGGTTGAGCGCGGCGATTTGCGGGTCGTTCCAGGTTTTGAGGGTGCCCTGATACATCGCGGCCAGCACCTTGCCGTTCAGTTTGAGGTGTTCGTGCAGACCCGGCAGGTTGTAGTTGATTTGCTGAGCCGAGATCGCCAAGGCGATGTTCATCAGCCCTTTGTGCTCTTTCAGGTCGCCCTCGGACAGGTAGGCGTCGGAGGCGCCGATGGCGACCGATCCGACTGCGGCTTGAGAGATCCCGGTGCCCGAACCGGTGCCCTGGCTGGTGATCGTGACGTTCGGATACTTACCGTGGTAGGCGGGTCCCCACTCGTTGAACAGCGGGTACAGCAGAGTGCTTCCGGTCTCTGACAAGCTCACCGGCGATGCTGCGGGCGACGTAGCGACCGGACCGGCACTCGCCCCCGAGTTCGATGAACCACCGGTCGAATGCGAACCGCAGGCCGCTGCGGTCAACACCAGCGGCGCGCTGGCCGCGACCGCCAGTAACTTACGTAAACGAACATCCACGTTCTTCACCTTTCTGCTTTCCTTTCGATAACAACGGTCGTTGTTGTTCATTGGTGATCGTGGCGATCTGGTTGTCGGACAACGTGACCACCTGTGCGGGCTGGGCCCGGGAGGAGCTTCGACCTACCTCTCCGGTGGTCCCGACGGCGCCAAGGATCCGGCCGTCGGCTGACTTCCGGATATGTAGCGGACGGTTTGGTCGTGTTGGGGCGACGTGAACAGCTGTTCGGTCGGCCCTTCCTCGATCAGTTCGCCGTCGAAGAAGAAGGCCGTGCGGTCAGCGATGCGGACCGTCTGGGCGAGATTGTGAGTCACCATGATCACCGTGAGGCGGTCGGACAGCGACCGAATCAGGCTTTCGATCTTTTCGGTCGTGGTCGGGTCGAGCGCGGAGGTGGGTTCGTCGAGCAGGAGCACCTTGGGATGCACCGCGAGCGCTCGGGCCAGACACAGCAACTGTTGCTGCCCGCCGGAGAGCCGAAAGGGTGAATCACTCAGCCGATCCTTGACCGCAGGCCACAGACCGACCTCGGTGAGTCTCGCCTCGGCAACCGCCTTGAATTCGTTGCGAGGCACCATCTTGTGTGCCCGCACACCGGCGACCACGTTGTCCATGATCGACATCGGAAACGGATTGGGGCGCTGAAACAGCATGCCGACATTGCGGCGCAACTCCATCAGGTCGTGGTCGCCGTTGAAGATGCTGCGTCCGTCCAACCGGACCTCACCGCTGCGCTGGAAGCCAGAGACCTTGTCGTTGAGGCGATTCAGGGTGCGCAGGAAGGTCGTCTTACCCGAGCCGGTGGGCCCGATCAGGGACGTGACCGCGTGAGCCCGAAATTCCAGGCTCACCCCCTCGAGAACGGTTTTGTTGCCGAAACCTAGGGTAAGGTCGACTGCCGCCATGACTGGCACATCAAGATCGGCGGTGTGTACGTCGGGACCGAGCTGTTCAGAAGTCATCAAGGTCCGATGCTACGTCGTTGCGGCAGACTGGCAGGCGAGGCCCGTTAACCCTCTGGCCGTTTTCAGGAATTTGTATATTCACCGTGGGTTAATCGGTCTGCCCGTCGTCGCCCTAATTTTGCGGAGGAGTTTTGTGAAGTCCAACCGATCTGGCGCCGCTCTGAGTTTGTTGACAGTCGTCGCGCTGCTGCTGTCGGGATGCGGTAGCCATACGAACACGTCATCGTCGCACGTGGACTGTGGCGGGAAGAAGGAACTCAGGGACGGTGGTTCGACCGCGCAGGAGAACGCGATCGAACAGTTCGTCTATGCCTACATTCGGGCCTGCCCCGGCTACACGCTGGACTACAACGCCGACGGTTCGGGTGCCGGGGTGAAGGCGTTCATCAGTAACCAGACCGATCTGGCGGGCTCCGACGTGCCGTTGGATCCCTCGAAAGGTCAGCCCGATCAAGCAAGGGACCGGTGCGGTTCGCAGGCGTGGGACCTGCCTACGGTGTTTGGCCCGATCGCAGTGACTTACAACCTCAAAGGAGTGAGTTCGCTCAATTTGGATGGACCCACCACGGCAAAGATCTTCAACGGCAGCATCACCACCTGGGACGACCCGGCAATCAAGGCGCTCAACGGCGGCGGCGGCCTGCCCTCGATCCCGATTCGCGTGATCTTCCGCAGCGACAAGTCGGGTACGTCCGCGAACTTTCAGAAATATCTCGACGGCGC
>NZ_JBYCLD010000340.1:0-11820 GCF_057473725.1 Mycobacterium sp. TH-M11
CTCGTCGATCTGGGTGCGCTCGTTCCAGTCGAGTTCGATGATTCGCTCGTCGGGAATACCCCACTCCCGCAGGTGCGATCCGACCCCGAGCGGTACCACGAACGGGGCCCATTGACTGCGGGCCAAACCGACGACGGTGTCGATGTCGAGGTGGTCGTAATGGTCGTGGCTGACCACGATGGCGTCCAGGGCGGGCAGCGCGTCCAGCGGCACCGGAGGCGGATGCATGCGACCGGGTCCGATGACGTCCGACGGCGAGCAGCGTTCACTCCAGACCGGGTCGGTGAGCACCCGGTAGCCGTCGATCTCCAGCAGCGCCGTCGAGTGGCCGAACCAACTGACCGCGACCCGACCCGCGGGGGCGTCGAAGGTGTGCGGCTCGGCCTTGACGAGCGGAATGTCGACTGTTGGCCGGGCCGTGGCTCGGCCGGTGATCAGCTCCCACAGAACATTTCGCTGTTCCTCGATGTCCAGGTTGAACGACGCCGGCTCCACGTTGACGAACACACCCTCGTGGAAGTTCGGCGACCGCTCGGCCACCCCGCGGATGTCGGACGGTTGGGCACCGAGCGCGGCCGGTGCGCCGTGCAGTGCACGCAACACCCACCCGCCCATCGCGAGCGAGACCGTCCCCGCCGCCAGTCGCAGCGCCCCGCGCAGCATCCGATCAGGCTCCCCGGAATTTCGGCGGCCGCTTCTCCACCCGCGCGACCTGCGCTTCGATCACGTCTTGACTGCCCCACGCCTTGTCGAACAGTTCCTTTTGCTGCGGCGATGGCTCTTCGATGGATCCGTCGTCGTTGAGCACCCGCTTGGCGTGCTGCAGCGCCAGCGGGGCCAGGCCGGCGATCTCGCCGGCCCAGGCCTGCGCGTCGGCCAGCGTCCCCATCCGGTTGGCCATCCCGGTCTGCAGCGCCGTCTGCGCGGTCAGCTTCTCCGCAGTCAGCAGCATCGCGCGGGCACGACCGTGACCCACCAGCGACGAGAGTCGGTGAATGCTCCAGTTATCCAGCGCCAGACCGTATTTCGATGTTGGAAACTGGAAGAACGCCTCGGGCGCAACGACGCGCAGATCGCATTGCATCGCCAGCTGCAGGCCCGCGCCAATTGCCGGGCCGTTGATGGCACCGATCACCGGGGCCGGCGCGGCATCGAGCGCCTTGTGTAGTTCGATCAAGCGGTCGGGGTAGTCGGCGGCGAACGCGTCACCGCTGAGGTCGGCCCCGGCGCAGAACACGGTGCCCTGCCCGGTCAGCACGACGACTCGCACGTCGTCGCCGGAGGCCTTCTCGATCGCCGCACGCAACTCCTCGACGAGCTGGGAGTTGAGGGCGTTACGCCGTTCGGGACGCTGCAACTCAATGGTCAGCACGTCATCGACTCGGGTGACTCCAATCATGGGCCTCAGCTTAGTTCGGCGACGATGCGGGCCTGAAGGGCCCGCGGAGAAGCCGGACGCATCCAACCCGATCGGCGACGATGCGGGCCTGAAGGGCCCGCGGAGAAGCGGACGCATCCAACCCAAGCGGCGACGATGCGGGCCCGTCAGGGCCCGAGGAGAAGCGGACGAACCGTTCCATTGGACCGGCAGACCTGACAGGATACTTTCCCGTGACGAGGCCCAACTTTCTGGTGATCGTGGCAGACGACCTCGGATTCTCCGACATCGGCGCTTTCGGTGGCGAAATCGACACCCCCAATCTGGATCGACTGGCCCAGACCGGTGTCCGGTTCACCGATTTTCATTCGGCGCCTGCCTGCTCCCCCACCCGTTCGATGCTGCTGACCGGCACCGATCACCACATCGCCGGTATCGGCACCATGCTGGAGGTCACGCCGCCGGGGTTCAAGGCTCCACCCGGGTACGAGGGCTACCTCAACGATCGGGTCGTCGCACTTCCGGAGTTGCTGCGTGACGCCGGCTACCACACGTTGATGGCAGGCAAGTGGCACCTCGGCAACACCATCGACCGGACGCCGTGGGCCCGCGGCTTCGACCGATCGTTTGCGCTATTGCCCGGTGGTGCCAGCCATTACGGAATCGTGCCCGGCGACTTGCTGCCGGCTATGTCGCGATACACCGAAGACGATCAGTTCGTCACGGTCGATGACGACTTCTACTCGTCGGACTTCTACGCCGACACGCTGCTGCGGTATCTCAGGGAACGTCCCGAGCAGGACAACCGGCCGTTCTTCGCGTACTTGCCGTTCCAGGCGCCGCACTGGCCGTTGCAGGCCCCCGCGGAGACCATTGCGAAGTATCGCGGCCGCTACGACGCCGGCCCTGACGTGCTGCGTGACGAGCGCTTGGCGGCGCTCAAGCGACTCGGCCTGTGCCCGAGCGACGTCGTCGCACACCCAGTGGTTCCCGACGGGGAACCGGACTGGTCGGAGATGAGCGCCGACGAGCGGGCGCTGTCGGCTCGGACCATGGAGATCTACGCCGCGATGGTCGACCGGATGGACCACAACATCGGCAAAGTGGTCGACTATCTCACGCAGACAGGCGAACTCGACAACACCGTGGTGATCTTCCTGTCCGACAACGGCGCCGAGGGGGCAATCGTCGAGGCGATGCCGATTCTTGGTGGTGCGATCGCCGCCGAGATCGAGCGGAACTTGGACAACAGCGTCGACAACATCGGTGCCCCTAACTCCTTCATCTGGTACGGACCCCGGTGGGCGCAAGCCGCGACCGCACCGTCGCGCCTGCACAAGGCGTTCACCACCGAAGGCGGTATCCGGGTGGTCGGGTTCATGACGTGGCCGGGCTTCGATCGGCAACGACAGATCGGTACCGCGTTCAGCACCGTCATGGACATCGCCCCGACCGTCCTCGAACTGGCCGGCGTCGCACACCCGGGCACCGAGTACCAGGGCCGCGAAATTGCGCCGATGCGCGGCCGGTCGTTGATGCCGTATCTGTCGGGCGGGTCCGAGGCGGTCCACGACGACTCCACCGGAACCGGGTGGGAGTTGTTCGGCCGCAGGGCTATTCGACAAGGCGACTGGAAGGCTGTGCACCTGCCCGAGCCGTACGGCCCCGGTGATTGGCAGCTCTACGACCTGTCGACCGACCCGGGCGAAATCAACGATCTCGCCGGCTCGCACCCGGACAAGCTGGCCGAACTGCTGCAGCTGTGGGATCAATACGTCGCCGACACCGGCGTGGTCCTGGACCCCATCTCCTTTTTCGAGGCGCCCGCCGGGTGAGCCGGATCGGAACCCGCCAACTGCGCGACGCCGTGCTCGACGACGGATCGTTCGTCAGCTGGGACACCGACCCGCTGGCGATCCCGACGGGTGAGTCCTATGGCCGGGAGCTGGCCCAAGCGCGCGAAGCCAGCGGCTGCGACGAGGCGGTGCTGACCGGAGAGGGCCGGGTGCGCGGGCGCCGGGTGGCGGTGGTGATCGGCGAGTTCGACTTCCTGGCCGGCTCGATCGGGGTCGCCGCCGCCGAACGAATCACCGTCGCGATCCAGCGCGCCACCGCCGAGCGGATACCGCTGCTGGCCTCGCCGAGTTCCGGTGGCACCCGGATGCAGGAGGGCACCGTCGCGTTCCTGCAGATGGTCAAGATCGCGGCGGCGGTCACGCTACACAAGCGGGCCCACCTGCCCTATCTGGCCTACTTGCGGCACCCGACCACCGGCGGAGTCTTCGCATCGTGGGGTTCGCTCGGTCACCTCACCTTCGCCCAGCCGGGGGCGCTGATCGGCTTTTTGGGTCCGCGGGTGTACGAGCAGCTCTACGGCGAGCCGTTTCCGCCGGGCGTCCAGACCGCCGAGAACCTCCAGCGGCACGGAGTGATCGACGCCGTTGTTCCGCTGGAAGAGCTGCGCGACATCCTGGACCGGGCGCTGACCGTCGTTGCCGACGACGCAGGCCCCGCACCGCGTCGTGCGGCCGAAACATGGCGCCGTTCCTCCCCATCGCTCTGCTCTGCATCGTCGCCGGCGCAGCCACTGCCCGACATCACGGCGTGGGACTCGGTGCTGGCCTCGCGGCGCCCGGATCGGCCCGGCGTCCAGATGCTGTTGCGGCACGGCTGCACCGACCCGGTGCTGCTTTCGGGCACCGGTCAGGGCGAAGCCGCCACCATGCTGCTGGCGCTGGCGCGTTTCCACGGCCAGCCTGCGGTGCTGCTCGGCCAGCAGCGCGTCACGGGCGGACTGGTCGGACCCGCCGCGCTGCGCGAGGCCCGTCGCGGTATGGCACTGGCCGCCGGTCTGCGGCTGCCGTTGGTGCTGGTGATCGACACCGCCGGGCCGGCGCTGTCGGCCGAAGCCGAACAGGGCGGGCTGGCCGGCGAGATCGCGCACTGCCTCGCGGAGCTGGTCAGCCTCGCTACCCCGACGGTGTCGGTGTTGCTCGGTCAGGGCAGCGGCGGGCCGGCGTTGGCAATGGTGCCCGCCGACCGGGTGCTCGCCGCACTGCACGGCTGGCTGGCGCCGCTGCCACCGGAAGGGGCGAGCGCGATCGTCTACCGAGATACCGACCACGCCCCCGAACTGTCTGCCGCGCAAGGCATCCGCTCGGTCGACCTGCTGGCCTCCGGAATCGTCGACGCCGTCGTGCCCGAGCACCCCGACGCCGCCGACGAGCCGATCGAGTTCTCCACCCGGCTGTCCGCCGCGATTGCCGTCGAACTCGACGCGTTGCGCCAGATGCCCGGCGACGACCGAATGGCGGCCCGGCTGAAGCGATACCGCGACATCGGGTTGCCCTGATGCGGGTGTTCCCACTGCAAAGGGTGATGATCAGGCATCATGGGCGGAATGGACGCTGGTGGCACCTCACCCCGGGTTTTGGTGGTTGACGACGATCCTGACGTGCTCGCCTCCCTGGAACGCGGGCTGCGGTTGTCCGGCTTCGAAGTGTCTACGGCGGTCGACGGCGCCGAGGCATTGCGCAGCGCCACCGAAACCAGGCCCGACGCGATCGTGCTCGACATCAACATGCCAGTGCTCGACGGCGTGAGCGTGGTGACCGCGCTGCGGGCGATGGACAACGACGTCCCGGTCTGTGTGCTCTCGGCGCGCAGCTCGGTCGACGACCGAGTGGCCGGCCTGGAAGCCGGCGCCGACGACTATCTGGTCAAGCCGTTCGTGCTGGCCGAGTTGGTGGCACGGGTGCGGGCGCTACTCCGCCGCAAAGGCTCGACTCCGGCGTCGTCGTCGGAAACCATCACCGTCGGTCCGCTGGACGTCGACATCCCGGGCCGGCGCGCCCGAGTCAACGGCGTCGACGTCGACCTGACCAAGCGTGAATTCGATCTGCTGGCCGTGTTGGCCGAGCACAAGACCGCGGTATTGTCGCGGGCACAGCTGCTGGAACTGGTGTGGGGCTATGACTTCGCCGCCGACACCAACGTCGTCGACGTGTTCATCGGATACCTGCGCCGCAAGCTGGAAGCCGGCGGCGGACCCCGCCTGCTGCACACCGTCCGCGGCGTGGGATTCGTCCTGCGCATGCAGTGAGGCGACGATGAACTTTCTGTCGAGAATTCTGACCCGCACGCCGTCGCTGCGCGCCCGCGTGGTGGTGGCCACCGCGATCGGAGCGGCCATCCCGGTGCTCATCGTCGGGGCCGTCGTGTGGGTCGGGATCACCGGCGACAGCAAGGAGCGCCTGGATCGCCGCCTCGACGAGGCGGCCGGTTTCGCGATCCCGTTCCTGCCCCGCGGGCTCGGCCAGATCCCCAAGTCGCCCAACGACCAAAACGCCATCATCACCGTGCGGCACGCCAACGGCGAGGTCACCTCGAACACGACGGTGACGCTGCCGCGGTTGCCGGCCGGCTACGCCGACACCTACGTCAACGGCGTGCGCTATCGGGTCCGCACGGTCAATACCTTGGGGCCGCACCCGATGTCTGTGGAAGTCGGTGCCACCTACGACGACACCATCGCGCGGACCGACGGCCGGCATCGTCGGGTGATCATCATCTGCGGATTCGCCATCGCCGCCGCGACCATATTCGCCTGGCTGCTGGCCACTTTTGCGGTGCGGCCGTTCAAACGACTGGCCCAGCAGACCCGCTCGATCAACGCCGGCGACGAGAATCCACAGATCCGGGTGCGAGGCGCCAGCGAAGCCGTCGAGATCGCCGAGGCCATGCGCGGCATGCTGCAGCGGATCTGGGACGAGCAGAATCGCACCCTAGATGCCCTGGCGTCGGCGCGCGACTTCGCTGCGGTTTCGTCGCACGAGTTGCGCACGCCACTGACCGCGATGCGCACCAACCTCGAGGTGCTGGCTACCCTCGACCTGCCCGACGAACAGCGCAAAGAAGTGCTCGGCGACGTGATCCGGACCCAATCCCGAATCGAGGCCACGCTTTCGGCGCTGGAGCGGCTGGCTCAAGGTGAATTGTCGACGTCGGAAGACCATGTGCCGGTTGATATCACCGAACTGCTCGACCGCGCCGCGCACGACGCGATGCGGATCTACCCCGACCTCGAAGTTTCGCTGGCGCCGTCGCCGACTTGCATCATCCTCGGAATGCCCGCCGGGCTTCGGCTCGCGGTGGACAACGCGATCGCCAATGCGGTCAAGCACGGCGGCGCCACCAAGGTCCAGCTCTCCGCGGTCAGCTCGCGGGCCGGTGTCGAGATCTGCGTCGACGACAACGGCAGCGGTCTACCCGAAGAGGAGCGCCAAGTCGTCTTCGAGCGATTCTCCCGCGGGTCGACTGCATCGCATTCCGGCTCCGGGCTCGGCCTGGCGTTGGTGGCCCAGCAGGCGCAGCTGCATGGCGGCCAGGCAACGTTGGAAGAAAGCCCGCTCGGCGGGGCGCGACTGATGTTGCAGCTGCCTCCGCCGAGCTGAGCATGCTAGCTTCGAGCGCCGAATGTGCGGGTAATTACCTGGTTTCGGCTATTTGTGCATCACAACCTGCACGCTCGACGAGCCTCTCAGCGAGTGCTGAGCAGATCGATGACGAAGATCAGCGTCTTGCCAGACAGTTGATGTCCCGAACCGGCCGGACCGTAGGCCTGGTCCGGCGGGATGGTCAGCTGTCGTCTACCGCCGACCCTCATCCCCGGAATGCCGTCCTGCCAGCCCTGGATGAGGCCCTGCAGTGGGAACGAGATGGATTGGCCGCGACCCCAGGAGCTGTCGAACTCTTCGCCGGAGTCGTAGTCGACACCGACGTAGTGCACCTCGACGGTGCCGCCGGGAACGGCCTGGGGGCCGTCGCCGACCGTCAGGTCTTCGATCACGAGTTGAGCTGGAGCGGGGCCGTGGGGAAACTGGATCTCAGGTTTGCTTGACACGCAGGAGACCCTAGTCGGGTGACGATGCGGCCGAACATCGGCCGCTGAGGAACCCGACACCCCAAACCCCAGTCGGGTGACGATGCGGCCGAACATCGGCCGCTGAGGAGGGCACACTTAAGCCGTGGACAAGGACATCAAGGTCGAGGTTGCATCGGCTGACCCATGACGGTGCGCGACGTCGATGCGGTCATCGTGGGTGGCGGGCACAACGGCTTAGTCGCGGCGGCGTACCTGACCAGGGCCGGACTGCGGGTGCAACTGCTCGAACGGCTCGCGCACGTCGGCGGCGCGGCGGTGTCCGCGCGGGTGTTCGAAGGCGTTGAGGCTGAGCTGTCGCGTTACGCCTACCTGGTGAGCCTGCTGCCCCGGCGCATTCTCGACGACCTCGGCGCGACGGTCCGGCTGAAACCGCGGCCATACTCGTCGTACACACCAGACCCAGCCACCGCCGGGCGGACCGGTCTGCTGGTCGGGCCAAAATCAACGTTCGCCGCGATCGGCGCGACCGGCGACGAGCTCGCGTTCGCCGCGTTCTACCGGCGTTGCCGCACGGTGACCGAGCGGCTGTGGCCGACAATGTTGGAGCCGCTGCGCACCCGCGCGCAGGCCCGCTTAGCCGTCGGTGACGATGCCGCGTGGCGGGATATGATCGAGCGCCCGATCAGCGAACTCATCACCGGCGCCCTGCGCAACGACGTGGTGCGCGGCGTAGTAGCGACCGACGCGCTGATCGGAACCTTCTCCCGGCTCGACGACCCCTCACTCCAGCAGAACGTCTGCTTCATGTACCACCTGCTCGGCGGCGGCGACGGGGGCTGGCACGTCCCGGTCGGCGGGATGGGCGCGGTGAGCTCGGCATTGGCCGGAGCCGCAAAAGGAGCCGAAATCATAACCGGTGCAGACGTTTACGCGATCGACCCGAGCGGGAAGGTGCGCTACCGGCACCGTGACGAAGAACACGCGGTGCGCGGCAGATTCGTGTTGGCCGGCGTCACACCGACCACGCTGGCGGGCCTACTCGGTGAACCCGCACCGGCGTCGTCACCTGGCGCCCAAGTGAAAGTCAACATGGTGCTCAACCGACTTCCGCGGCTGCGCGACCAAACCGTCACGCCCGCACAAGCTTTCGGCGGCACGTTGCACGTCAACGAAACTTGGACTCAGCTTCAGTCCGCCTATGGCATGGCTGTCAAATCCGTTCTGCCGGAACCACTTCCGTGTGAGGTTTACTGCCACTCGTTGACCGACCCGAGTATCTTGTCGCCGGCACTTCAGGAAACGGGCGCGGCGACGCTGACGGTGTTCGGCCTGCACACCCCGCACCGGGCGTTCGAGCGCGACACGCTCACCGATGCCGTACTGAGCTCGCTGAATTCCATTCTGGACGAACCGATTCAGGATGTCCTGATGACCGACGCGGGCGGCCGACTGTGCGTCGAGACCACGACCACGTCCGACTTGGAGCAGCGCCTCGGCATGACCGGCGGCAACATCTTCCACGGCGGATTGGCCTGGCCGTTCGCAGAAGAAGACGAGACACTGGACACCCCGGCACGCCAGTGGGGTGTGGCCACCACCCATGAGCAGATTCTCCTGTGCGGATCGGGTGCACGCCGCGGTGGGGCGGTCTCCGGGATCGGCGGTCACAACGCCGCAATGGCGGTGCTGAACAGCTACCGCTGACCGCTGCAGCTACCCGCTGCCGCTGCCCGCGAGGGTGCATCGTTGTACGCGGTGCCCGGCGTGTCGCTGTACAGACACGCACGCTCGCGGGCTTGAGGCGCGTCGCAGGGGCTCACGGGCTTAGGTGCTGGGCGTCAGCGAACGTCGATAGTGGCGTAATTGCGCTCGGTGTAGCCGGTGTAGATCTGGCGCGGGCGGCCGATCTTGCTGGGCTCGCCGTTCATCTCCCGCCAGTGCGCGATCCAGCCGGGCAGCCGGCCGAGCGCGAACAGCACGGTGAACATTCGGGTTGGGAAGCCCAGCGCCCGGTAGATCAGCCCGGTGTAGAAGTCGACGTTCGGGTACAGCTTGCGCTCGACGAAGTAGTCGTCGGTCAGCGCCGCTTCTTCGAGTTCCTTCGCGATGTTGAGCAGGTGGTCGTCGCCGCCGAGCTTGCCCAGGATCTTGTCGGCCTGTTCCTTGACGATGCGGGCCCGCGGATCGTAGTTCTTGTAGACCCGGTGGCCGAAGCCCATCAGCTTGACGCCTTCTTCTTTGTTCTTGACCTTGCGGACGAACTCGCTGACGTCGTCGCCGCTTTCCCGGATCTGCTGCAGCATCTCCAACACGGCCTGGTTGGCGCCGCCGTGCAGCGGGCCCCAAAGCGCGTTGATGCCGCCGGAGATCGAAGTGAACAGGTTGGCCTGCGACGAGCCGACCAGCCGGACCGTCGATGTCGAACAGTTCTGCTCGTGATCGGCGTGCAGGATGAACAACATGTCGAGCGCCCGGACGATCTCAGGGTCGGGCTCGTAAGGCTCGGCAGGCAGCCCGAACGTCATCCGCAGGAAGTTCTCCACCAGGGTAAGGCTGTTGTCCGGGTAGAGGAACGGCTGGCCTACGGACTTCTTGTAGGCGTACGCGGCGATCGTCGGCAGCTTGGCCAGCAGCCGGATGGTGGACAGCTCAATCTCTTCGGTGTCTGCCGGGTCCAGCGAATCCGGGTAGTAGGCGCTCAGCGCGTTGACCACGCTGGACAGCACCGGCATCGGGTGGGCGTTTCGCGGGAAGCCGTCGTAGAACCGCTTCAGATCCTCGTGCAGCATGGTGTGCCGTTGGATCTGCTCGGTGAACCCCTCCAGCTGCTCTTTGCTTGGTAGTTCGCCGTTGATCAGTAGATAGCTGACCTCGATGAAGGTCGACTTCTCGGCCAGTTGCTCGATCGGGTAGCCCCGGTAGCGCAGAATGCCGGCGTCACCGTCGATGTAGGTGATGGCGCTCTTGGTGGACGCCGTGTTGACGAAGCCGTTGTCGAAGGTCGTGTAACCAGTCTTGGACAACAGTGGACCGAGCGCGATGCCGTCGGCCCCCTCGGTGGCGTGGACGATTTCTAGGTCCAACTCACCACCCGGGTACTTGAGGGTGGCGGAGTCGTCGGTTGCGGCCACGGGAACCCCTTTGCGCTTGCGTGTGAATGCTGCCCCGGCTGGTTGCCTATAGCGCAAAGGTAGTCGTTACAGCGACGGCTTGCCTGCCCGGGGGTGACGTCAGGGTGCGACGGAGATCACGTTCGGCCGCCGGATGCTCGAC
Source organism: Mycobacterium sp. TH-M11 (assembly GCF_057473725.1). Classification (NCBI taxonomy): domain Bacteria; kingdom Bacillati; phylum Actinomycetota; class Actinomycetes; order Mycobacteriales; family Mycobacteriaceae; genus Mycobacterium; species Mycobacterium sp. TH-M11. Next base: position 10,536 of record NZ_JBYCLD010000340.1, read on the forward strand.
GCAGGTTGCAGCCGGGCGTGAATTGCACTGCCCGACAACGGATGAGAGTCGGCACCAGCACAACCCCCAACACCACCGACCCCGCTACCCCCGACGGTGGCGGCCACCGTTGTGGTCACCGGGCGGCCTCCTGGAGCACCGTGGACCGGAGCGCCGGCGGTTGCGGTCGGGAAGCAAATTCTCGCGTTGCCTCCCGGGTCGATCGTCAGCCCGACCGCCGAGGTCATTGCGTCGGGCCGGCGACTGCGATCAGCCTGGCGCGATGTCGGCGAAAAGCCGCGGTACGCTCAGGGCTGCAGTCGTTCGACACTCCCACCAACGACGCGAATGCGGTTGTGCAACCTGTCTTCCCGACCTTGCCAGAACTCGACTTCGGTAGGCGCGATGCGATACCCGCCCCAATGCGGCGGCACCGGGACCTTCTCGTGGTCGGCGAAGCGCTCGGTCACCTCGGCCAGCTGCTCGACCAGCGCCGCACGGGACGCGATCGGCTGGGACTGACGTGAAGCCCATGCGCCGAGCTGCGAGCCGCGTGGCCGATTGTTCCAGTAGCTCTCGGTGGCCGTCGGATCGACCTTCGTGACCGGCCCGCGGATATGGAACTGCCGGTTCAGCAGGTACCACGGAAAGGTCGCAGACGCATACGGTGTTTCGGCCAGCTGCTCACCCTTGGCCGAGTCGTAGTTGCTGAAAAACACGATCCCGTCTTCGTCGACGCCCTTGCACAGCACTGACCGGCTGACCGGCTTTCCCTCGCTGACGGTGGCCAATACCATCGCGTTCGGCTCTGCCACTCCCTCGCGCTCCGCGTCGCCAATCCACTTGCGCAGCAACGCCAGCCAACCGTCGTCGAGCCAGTCGACGTCAAGATCGGGGCTGCCATCGCGTTCCTTGGAGCCGTATTCCTTGCGCATCCGGGCCAGGTGCTCGTTGTCGGGTCCCACCATCGGGCCAACGTTACCCGCTGCCACCAGCGAACATTCGCGGGTCCGAAGTCGTCAGAGGTGGCTGCAGCTGAGTCACCGTGGCTCAACTTGCCGGTTGCGCGATCTGGGTCCTTTGCTCAACGATGCCGAACGTCGATACCTTACGTCTGATGCTGGTGCTGGCGTGTCGGCCGGTCGTCCGGTTGCCGCTTTCTGTCTGACCCTGCTGGCGTCGAGTGTGCGCTGACGGCTTCGAGTGTGCACAGGGGGCGGGCTTTCCGCGATTTTCCCGCCCACGATGCACCCTCGACGCCCACGATGCACACTCGATCCCCTGGACGCAGACGTGACCCGAAAAC
>NZ_JBYCLD010000341.1:0-11813 GCF_057473725.1 Mycobacterium sp. TH-M11
GCTGGTGCATCGCCCTGCAGCGCAGTGACCGCGCCGTCCTCGAGCACGGCATCGAGACCGGCATCATCAAACGCCTGCCGCACGGCGCCTACATCGAACTCCATCAACCCCTGGGCCCGGTCGACGAGCACGGCCACCCGGTTCCGCTGGAGTACCAAGGCGCCCCGGTGCCGGTGAAGATGAACAAACTCGGCTCGAGCGGCGCCCCCGGCTCCGGCAGCTTCCTCTACGCCGACCCGCCCGCCGAAGACGCCGCCCTGACCGAGGCACACCACGCTGCCACCGCCCGCGCGCTCACCGCGCTACGCGAGCACCAAGGCGGCAGCAACGGCCACGGTTCCACCAACGGCCACCACTAACATTCGGCCACAACCCACTTAGCTGATCGCGGCCTCGGGCATACCGAGGCCGCGATCTTTTTGCGTATCGTTGTCGTTGTCCGCACTCCATGGGTACGGCAAGGAAATCAGCCGGCGAGCATACCGCGAAGTTGCCGCACCTGGCGCCATGGCACCAGAGGCATCGCCAGTGTGATGGCCCCGGCGATGCCGTAACCAGTCCACGAGTAAGCGTCATGGCCGATCGCCATCGCATATGTCGCTGCGGCCACCGCGAGCAACGCACCGCCCATGGTTCCCATCAACGCGACGGTGCCGCGCAGCCAGAACCGATCGACCTCAGCGTCGGGTAGCGTCGGCCGCAAGCTGGTGACCCGCTCGGTGGACCCGTGCGCCATCCCGGCCATCGGCCCCGACTTAATCGACCGTGCGCTCACCGTCCGCACTGGCGACGCCGCCGGACGGGCCGCCGGGGTGTCCTGGCTGATGCGGCGGGCCCGCAGCAGCATCGGAATGGCCGCCAGGATCACCAGCGCGGAGATGAGGATGATCGCGTAGAGCACCGACGAGGTGTGCGGGTTGCCCTTCGCGGCGTGGAAGCCCCGGCCCAGGTCCATCAATGCGACGAGAGCAGCAACGCTCATCCCGACCAGCGCGAGCCAGACTGCCGCGCATGAGCCGATCAGGACGCGATCGGAAGTGGCCGCGGTGACCTTACCGCGCGGCCCCCAGGCCTGCGAGTACTTATCGATCATCAGCAGTTGACCTGCGGTTGGTTGTTCTCGTTGCTCGACAGCACCGTTCCGTCGCTGGCGGTGACCTTGCAGTTGAGCTTGCTCAACCGCAGCAGGCTGGACGCCTCGATCGAGCCGACGTCGGACGCCGAGATCGGGGTGAGCGTGATCGTCCATGGGATATAGACGTTGGACAGCGTCCGCCGCATGCCCGACGCATCGGTGTAGGTGATCGTGATCTGGTCGAACGGCGCCTTGGTGCCGGTCACCGAATACGTGTACTGCTTGGGTCCGGCCGGCGCGGGTGGAGGCGCGGGGGCCGGCGGCGGTACGGGCGCGGGAGCGGGCGCGGGCGCGGGTTCGGGCGACGGCGCCGGTGGTGGCGGAGGTGGCTCACTAGACGGCGGCGGCGGGGGTGGGGGTGGCTCACTGGACGGCGGCGGCGGCGGGCGCGTGGTGGTGGTAACGGTGATCTCGTCCTGCATCGGCGGCGTCGACGTCGTCGGCGTGCTGGGGGTGGCCAGCTTGGTGGTGTCGGTTCGCGCGAACAACAGCGACACCGAGACGACGAGGGCGATAGCGGCAACGATCGCGGCGACACCGACAATCCACGGCCAGCGCGCGGTCTTCTGTTCCGGCTCTTCTAACGGTGCATCGTCGTAGTGGTCGTAATCGTAGAGATCGAGGTTCGCCGGCACGTAGGGTCCGCTGCTGATGTGCTCGGACTCCGGGGCGGAGTAGGCCCGCGAGTAGACATCCGTCTGGCCGGTCGCGCTTTCGGCGTATGGCTCCTCAAGTCCTGCACCGAAATTGCTCTCGCCACCGTCGAACTCGCCGCCGCCTTGGCTGGGCTGGACGCCGGGTCCGAGTTCTTCGGACCCGGGTCCTGGTGGATTCGGCCCACTCATGATGGTCTGTCCTGTTCGACTACTCACTTCACCGGCGTTCGCAGCACCGCGGTCACGGTGTCGGGCGCGTTCCGATATTCCTTCATATGGCTGGCGTGAACCCTACCCAACAGGATCCCGCGCGACATTCGAGGCGACCCGGCCACCGATCAACTGATGCCCGGATCGTGACCTGAAGGCCGGCCCGCCGGTGCATCTCAGTGCTTCTCGGGACCCACGTAGTACTCGAAGACCAACCCGGCCGCCGAGCTCAGGATGAACACCACCCCGGCGCCGATCAGCCACGGCAGCCACAAGGCGATGCCGACCGCCACAACGGAACCGGACAGCGCGATCAGGATCGGCCACCAGCTGTGCGGGCTGAAGAATCCCAGCTCCCCCGCGCCGTCGCTGATCTCGGCGCCCTCATAGTCCTCCGGACGGGTGTCAAGCCGGCGTGCGACGAACCGGAAGAAGGTGGCGATGATCAACCCCAGCCCGCTGGTCAGGGCCAGTGCGGTGGTTCCGGCCCACTCGATGCCGCCGGTGGCGAACAGGCTTGTCAGCACACCGTAAAGGACCGTGCAGATGATGAAGAACGCCGCGATGAACTCGAACAACCTGGCTTCGATGTGCATTGGCCTACTCTCTTAACGGGACCCTACTTACTCGCCTGCGGCGCCATCTCGCCGCGACGGGTGTCGAAAGGATGAGTGGTGACCGCGAACGGGGGCTGCGCGATTGCCTGCAACGCCTGGGCGTTGGTCTTGCCGGCGATACGCTGCTGCAGGTAGGCCTTGAAGTCATTGGGCTGGACCACCCGCACCTCGAAGTTCATCATCGAGTGATAGGTGCCGCACATTTCCGCGCAGCGACCCACGAACGCGCCGGTCCGGTCGATCTTGGCGACCTGGAAGCGGTTGACTGAGTGGTTGGCTGCCGGATTCGGCAGCACGTCACGCTTGAACAGGAACTCCGGCACCCAGAAACCGTGGATCACGTCAGCCGAGGCCAGCTCGAACTCGATCCGTTTGCCGACCGGCAGCACCAGCACCGGGATCTCCGTGCTGGTCCCGATCGTCTCGACCTTGTCGAAGTTGAGGTAGGTGCGGTCTTCGGTATTGAGCCCGCGGACCGGGCCGACCAGTTCCTCACCGTGCTTGTCTTTGCCCTCGGGCTTGGACACCATGGCCGCTTTGCGGGCCGGATCCGCTCCGTCGTAATGGAGGGTGCCGTCTTTGAAGTCGATCTTTTGGTAGCCGAATTTCCAGTTCCACTGGAACGCGGTGACGTCGACGACGACCTCGGGGTCGGACGCCAGATGCAGCACCTTCTCCTGCACCACCACGGTGAAGTAGAACAGCACCGAGATGATCAAGAACGGCGTCACAGTGAGCACCAGTTCCAGCGGCATGTTGTAGCCGAACTGCCGGGGCAGTTCGGTGTCGGTGGCCTTCTTGCGGTGGAACGCCATGGACCAGAACATGAAGCCCCAGACCATGATGCCGACCACCAGAGACGCGATCACCGCGCCAATCCAGAGATGGCGGTTCCAGGTAGCTTCCTCGGTGATGCCGGTCGGCCAGCCCAACGCCATGGCCTCGGTGAAACTGCACCCGCTCAGGCTCACCGCAAGCAAGCCCAGCATGCCGATTACCGCCGGCTTACGTAGCCTGCGGAAATCTGCCGATCGGCTCTTCAACAAGCCCTGCGAAAAGCTTGGCCCGCGAAATGTCACGGTCACGCCTCCTGAGAATCACCAGCTGGACCAACGTCGCACATCCCCGGTCAGGGGATTGTCGGCTGACTCGCACGTCGAATACTACGCAGCGTAGACCACTCATGCCGCGGAGCCGAGTGCAGGCCCGCCGCTTTTAGGCCGTCGCTGTGCGGCATCCATGAGCGGCCGCCGCCGTGCGGCATACTTATCGGCGATGTGTGGACTGCTGGCCTTCGTGGCCGCCTCGGCCGACGCCGAGTCGAACGGCGACGCGCACGCCACCGCCGAGGCCATCGCGCAGGCGTCGCACCTGATGCGCCACCGTGGGCCCGACGAACCGGGCACCTGGGCCGACCCCGCCGGGACCGTTGTTTTCGGCTTCAACCGGCTGTCGATCATCGACATCGCGCATTCGCATCAGCCGCTGCGCTGGGGCCCGCCAGAATCCCCGGACCGCTACGAGTTGGTGTTCAACGGCGAGATCTACAACTACCTGGAGTTGCGCGCCGAACTCGCCGAACGCCACGGCGCCGTGTTCGCCACCGACGGCGACGGCGAGGCGATCGTGGCCGCCTACCATTACTGGGGAGCCGACGCGCTGCCCCGGCTGCGGGGTATGTTCGCCTTCGCGCTCTGGGACACCGTAACCCGCGAATTATTCTGCGCCCGAGATCCTTTCGGCATCAAACCGCTGTTCATGGCCACCGGCACCGGCGGCACGGCGGTAGCCAGCGAGAAGAAATGCCTGCTGGAGTTGGCCGAGCTGGTGGGATTCGACACCGGGGCATCTGGGATCGACGAGCGCGCCGTCCAGCACTACACAGTGCTTCAGTACGTGCCCGAACCCGAGACGCTGCACCGTGGCGTGCGCCGGCTGGAATCGGGCTGCTATGCCCGCATCCGTCCCGGACGGCAACCGGAGACCACCCGCTACTTCGTCCCACGTTTCCAGACGGTGCCCTTTTCGAAGGGCACCGAGCAGGCCCGCTACGCCGAGATCACCGCGGTTCTGGAGGACTCGGTGGCCAAGCACATGCGGGCCGACGTCACTGTCGGTGCGTTTCTGTCCGGGGGCATCGACTCGACCGCGATCGCGGCGCTGGCCATCCGGCACAACCCGCGGCTGATCACGTTCACCACTGGCTTCGAGCGCGAGGGATTTTCCGAAGTCGACGTTGCGGTCGCGTCGGCCGAGGCGATCGGTGCCCGACACATCGCCAAGGTGGTAGCTGCGGAGGAGTTCGTCGAGGCGCTGCCCGAGATCGTCTGGTATCTCGACGAACCCGTGGCCGACCCGGCACTGGTCCCGCTGTTCTTCGTGGCCCGCGAGGCACGCAAACATGTCAAGGTGGTGCTCTCCGGTGAGGGCGCCGACGAGTTGTTCGGTGGCTACACCATTTACCGGGAACCGTTGTCGCTGAAGCCTTTTGACTACCTGCCCCGGCCGTTGCGCCGCTCGATGGGCAAGGTGTCCAAGCCGCTTCCGGAGGGCTTGCGCGGCAAGAGCCTGCTGCACCGTGGATCACTGACGCTCGAGGAGCGCTACTACGGCAACGCCCGCAGCTTCTCCGACGCGCAGTTGCGCGACGTGCTGGCGGTGTTCCGGCCGCAGTGGACGCACACCGACGTCACGGCGCCGCTCTACGCCCAATCCGCCGACTGGGACCCGGTCGCGCGGATGCAGCACATCGACTTGTTCACCTGGTTGCGCGGCGACATCCTGGTCAAGGCCGACAAGATGACCATGGCCAACTCACTGGAACTGCGGGTCCCGTTCCTGGATCCCGAGGTGTTCGCCGTAGCGTCGCGGTTGCCGGTCGACGCCAAGATCACCCGCACGACCACCAAGTACGCGCTGCGCCGCGCACTGGAGCCGATCGTGCCGCCACATGTGCTGAACCGCCCGAAGCTGGGTTTCCCGGTGCCGATCCGGCATTGGCTGCGCGCCGGCCCGCTGCTGGAGTGGGCGCACGACACGATCAGTGCCTCAGCGACTGACTATCTGATCGACCGAGCGGCCGTTCTGCGGATGCTCGACGAACACCGAAGTGGTGTAGCCGATCACAGCCGCCGGCTGTGGACGGTACTGATCTTCATGCTGTGGCACGCGATCTTTATCGAGCACCGCGTGGTGCCGCAGATCAGCGAGCCGCTATATCCGGTGCAGCTCTAGGCACTCTCGCCCGAGCCGTCTTCGCCGAGACTTAACTCCTTGCGATCGGCGTCGGCGTGTTGTCACCACCGGTTAAGTGTCGCGGGCTGGGCGGGAGCTCTACGCCAGGACGGTGGCGATCTCCGCGGCCGCGTCGTCGCCGTAGGCGTCCGCCAACCGGACCTTCGCCGTGGCGGGGTCCCAGTTCCATTCCTGGGTGCCGGTCGACTCCAGTACCAGAACCGCGACCAGTGAGCCCAACTGTGCCGAACGCTCCAGGCTCAGGCCACCGCTGCGGCCGGTGAGGAATCCGGCCCGGAAGGCGTCACCGACGCCGGTGGGGTCGGTCAGGCTGGTCTCCGGGACGACACCGACGTGGATGGTCGTGCCGTCGCGGTCGATGATGTCGACGCCTTTAGCGCCCAGCGTGGTCACCCGCAGGCCGACCTTGCCCATCACGTCAGCCTCCGACCAGCCGGTCTTGGACTGCAGCAGTTCCCATTCGTAGTCGTTGGTGAACAGGTACTCCGCGCCGTCGACGAGCTTGTCGATCTCTTCGCCGGACAGCCGGGGTAACTGCTGCGAGGGGTCGGCGGCAAAGGGCAGGCCGAGCTTGCGGCACTCCTCGGTGTGCACCACCATCGCGGCCGGATCGTTGGCACCGATGATCACCAGGTCCGGCCTGCCGAGCGAGGAGACGACGTCGGCCAGCTTGATGTTGCGTGCTTCGGACATCGCCCCCGGGTAGAACGACGCGATCTGGGCCATGTCCTCGTCGGTGGTGCAGACGAAACGCGCGGTGTGGGCGGATTTCGAGATCAGCACGTGGTCGGTGTTGACGCCGTGCGACTGCAGCCACTTGCCGTAATCGCCGACGAAATCGTCACCGGCGGCCCCCACCAGCGCCACGTCGCCACCGAGCACACCGATGGCGAAAGCGATGTTGCCGCCGACGCCGCCGCGATGAATCACCAGGTCGTCGACCAAAAAACTCAGCGACACCTTCTGCAGATGCTCGGCCAACAGGTGTTCAGCGAACCGACCCGGAAACCGCATCAAGTTGTCAGTGGCAATAGAACCCGTTACCGCGATCGTCACGAAACTCCACCCCTTCAAATCCTAAGTTCGGCTATCGAAGCCTACCCGTGACCGTGGTCGGCTCCGCACCGCGGGCAGACGCCAGCTAGCCTCCGTAAAAGAACCTCGCGGCGGCCTGACGCGTCCAGGGCCCTGCGGCTTTGCTACCCGAGGAGATCCAGCTATGCCGGGTCCGTACTCGTCGGACCAACGTGGGGGCTCCGACGGACCGCCGCTTGCCGACACACATCCCAGTGAGCCCGCTGCAGCCCCGGCGGGATACCCGACACCGCAGCCGGTGCAGCCGTACCCGGGTCCGACGCTGCCGCCGGCGCCCCTGTCGAGGCCTCGCCGACGCGGATTGCTCGTCCGCGGCGGCATCGCGCTGGCCGTCGTCGCCGCGGCGATCGCCGCCGTCGTGTACGGCACGCACCGCGCTCCGCTGGGCGCGCCGGGAACGTTCTCCGATGCGACCGCTCAGTCGGCGATCCAGGGCTACCTCGACGCGCTGGAACATCGCGACATCGAGGCCATCGCCCGCAATACGCTGTGCGGCATCTACGACGCCGTCCGGGACCGCCGGGCCGATCAGGCGTTGGCCAAGCTCAGCAGCGACGCGTTCCGCAAGCAGTTCACCGAGGCGCGGGTGACATCTATCGACAAGATCGTCTATTGGTCCAGTTACCAGGCGCAAGTACTGTTCACCATGCGTGTGCAACCGCCGACGGGCAACGGTACGCGCAGCGAGGTGCAGGGCGTCGCGCAGTTGATCAGTCAGCACAACCAGATCCTGGTGTGCTCCTACGTGCTACACAGCGCGGGAATGTACTGAGCCCCGCTCGAAGCTCAGTTGAACGAGTCGCCGCAGGCGCACGAGCCGGTGGCGTTCGGATTGTCGATGGTGAAACCCTGCTTCTCGATGGTGTCGACGAAGTCGATCGAGGCGCCCTGAATGTACGGGGCGCTCATCCGGTCGACGGTCAGCGTCACGCCACCGAACTCGGCGGTGAGGTCACCGTCAAGGGCGCGGTCGTCGAAAAACAGGTTGTAGCGCAGGCCTGCGCAGCCGCCCGGCTGGACCGCGATCCGCAGCGACAGGTCGTCGCGCCCCTCCTGATCCAGCAGCGCCTTAGCCTTGGCTGCCGCGGCGTCGGTCAAGATCGCGCCGTGGGTGGTGGCGGTGGCTGACTCGTCCTGAACAGTCATTGCTTCTCCTGAGTAAGTACGTGCGTGCTGGTGGGTTCGCTCGGCGATTCAACCCACCTTCCCAACGGTACCTTGTCGTGCGGCCGTTCGTCAGAGCCGTGCGGCGACCTCGGCGGCCAGCCCCATCAACTGGTTGGCGGCATCAGCCAGCGCCAGCCGCGTCGAGCCGGCGTAATCGGCGACGCCGGCCGCGCCCAGAACCCCCGCGGAGTGGAAGGTCGCCTCGTCCAGCGCGACCTGGCCGGCCAGCACTACCACCGGTGCCGGCGACGTTCGAGCCAGCGTTCCGACGACCTTGCCGCGCAGCGACTGCTCGTCGAATGTGCCCTCCCCGGTGATGACCAGGTCGGCGACGGCCAGTTCGGCGGCCAGGCCGGTGCACTCGGCGATGATCCCGGCGCCCGACCGGCACCGGCCGCCCAGCGCGAGCAGCGCCGCCCCGATCCCGCCTGCGGCCCCCGCACCCCGCTCCGCACTGACCGGCCCACCGGCGGCGTCCAGCTCGCGGGCCCACTGCTCGAGGCGTTCTTCGAGGGCAGCAACGGTGCCACGATCGGCGCCCTTCTGCGGGCCGAACACCCGGGCCGCACCCCAGGGCCCCAGCAGCGGGTATTCGACGTCGCAGGCCGCGACCAGCTCGACTCTGTCGAGACGTCGCCGCGCCACCGGAAGGCCGCCGAGTTCCTCGATCAGCCCGCGACCGCCGTCGGTGCAGGCAGAGCCACCCAGCCCGACCACGATGCGGGTCGCGCCCGCCTCGAGGGCCGCGGCGATCAGCTGACCGACGCCACTGCTGTGCGCCGCCAGTGCGGTGTGCGGCGTCGGCGGACCGGCCAGCAAGGCCAGTCCGCAGGCCTGCGCGCATTCCAGGTAGGCGGTCCGCGACACCGGGTCAAGCACCCACGCGGCGGAGACGTCAGCGGTCAGCGGACCGCGAACGGTCAGCGTGCGACGCTCCCCCAACCGGCTGGCCAGCACGTCGACAAACCCCGGACCGCCGTCGGACTGCGGCGCGACGACAATGCGATCTCCAGGACGCACCCGGTTCCAGCCCGCGGCGATGGCCGCTGCCGCCTCGACCGCGGTCAGGGTGTCGCCGAAGCTGTCGGGCGCGATGAGCAGACGAAGGGCCGGCGCATCGCGTGCCGATCCACTCATCTGAGCAACAGTAGAACGTCGGACCAGCTCGGCCGTTTTCCAGACGCCTCCGCGGTTAAGTAACCTGGCGGGCGTGAAACTGCTGGGCCGTAGCAAGGGCGAAGACCGGCGCGCGCCCGCGCCGCCGACCGATGTCGTCGAAGCGACGGCGCCGAACACCCCGCAGGCCACCGCCCGCAAGGGACGGCCCACGCCCCGACGCGACGCTCGCCGCAAGGGCCCAGTCGCGCCGGCGCCGATGACCTCCTCGGAGGCCCGGGCCCGTCGGAAGTCATTGGCCGGACCCAAACTCAGTCGTGCCGAACGTAAACAGCAGAGCTCCGAGCGGCGCACCCACATGGCCGAGCGACGCGAGCGCATGCTCAGCGGTGACGAGCGGTATCTGCTGTCTCGCGATCAGGGGCCGGTGCGCCGGTATGTCCGCGACATCGTCGATTCTCGTCGCAACGCGCTCGGTCTGTTCATGCCGTCGGCGCTGGGTCTGATGTTTTTCATGTTCGCCGTCCCCCAGCTCCAGTTCTACGTGTCGCCCGCGATGCTGGTGTTGATGCTCGTGATGGCGCTCGACGGGCTGATCCTGGGTCGCAAGGTCGCCCGCAAGGTCGATGAGAAGTTCCCCCACGACACCGAAAGCCGTTGGAAGCTAGGGCTTTACGCGACCAGCCGGGCATCTCAGATGCGCCGGATGCGGGCACCGCGACCTCAAGTCACGCACGCCGACCGCGTCGAGTAGACGACCCCCTGTGCGAACCTTGGTGCTCGGCGGAGTCAGGTCAGGCAAATCCCGGTGGGCAGAGTCGGCCATCGCCGAGTCGCTGCCGACCGATCAGACTGTGGACTACCTGGCGACCGGAAAGGCAGGCGACTGCGATCCAGCCTGGCGGCAGCGCGTGGCCGAGCATCGCGGCCGTCGCCCGCAGCACTGGCACACGGTCGAAACCGACGATGTCGCAGGGCAGTTGCGACGAGCACCGGACACCGCGACGCTGGTCGACGACATGGGCGGCTGGCTGGCCGCCACCCTGGATCGGCGGCGGGCCTGGGAAGGCGGGTCGGTATCGACCGAGCTCGACGAACTGACAAGCGCCATCGCGAGTTTCACCGCACCGTTGGTGCTGGTCAGCCCGGAGGTCGGTCTGACGGTCCATGCCGGCACCGCGTCGGGCCGACGGTTCACCGATGAGCTGGGCTCACTCAATCAGCGGTTGGCCGCATTGTGCGAGCGCGTCGTGCTGGTGGTAGCCGGCCAGCCACTGGCGATCAAGCAGCCTGAAACGTGACGATGTTCGCGCCGGTGACGCCGCCCGATACAGCCGCCGCGGCGGCGGCGCGCGCCCGCCAGGACACCCTCACCAAGCCGCGCGGGTCGCTGGGCCGCCTCGAAGATCTGTCCGTATGGGTGTCGTCGTGCCAAGGACACTGTCCACCAAAGCAATTCGAGCATGCCCGGATCGTCGTCTTCGCCGGAGACCACGGCGTCGCCCGGTCCGGCGTGTCGGCGTATCCCCCTGAAGTCACCGCGCAGATGGTCGCCAACATCGCCGCCGGCCGCGCGGCAATCAACGTGCTCGCCGACATCGCCGGGGCCACCGTGCGGGTCGTCGACCTCGCGGTGGACGCCGATCCGCCGTCCGCCGCGATCGGCGCCCACAAAGTGCGACGAAGCAGCGGTGACATCGCCACCGAGGATGCGCTCACCGGGCAGGAGACCCGCGACGCGATCGACGCCGGTCGCCAGGTTGCCGATCAGGAGGTCGACTCGGGCGCCGATCTGCTGGTCGCGGGCGATATGGGTATCGGAAACACTACTGCGGCAACGGTTCTGGTCGCGGCGCTGGCGGGTGTCGAGCCGGTGGCCGTGGTCGGTTACGGGACCGGGATCGACGACGCCGGATGGGCCCGCAAGACCGCGGCGGTGCGCGATGCGTTGTACCGGGCCGAGCACGTGCTGGGCGATCCGGTGGCGACCTTGCAGTGTTGCGGCGGAGCCGATTTGGCAGGCATCGCCGGCTTTTGTGCGCAGGCCGCTGTGCGGCGGACACCGGTACTGCTCGACGGCATGGTCGTGACGGCCGCCGCGTTGATCGCCGAGCAACTGGCGCCGGGTGCGCGGTTGTGGTGGCAGGCCGGCCACCGGTCGACCGAGCCCGCGCACGAGCTCGCACTGGCCCGACTCGGTCTGGATCCGATCCTCGATCTGCGCATGCGACTCGGCGAAGGAAGCGGTGCGGCGCTGGCATTGCCGGTGTTGCGGGCCGCGGTGGCCACCTGCGCGTCGATGGCGACGTTCGCCGACGCCGGCGTGACCGATCGCTTGTCTGCATCGTGATCCGTTCGCTGGCAGCGGCTTTCGCGTTCGAGACCGTCGTCCCGATGCCCGCCGGTCGGGATCGGCCGTTCGGCCGCGGCGCGATGACCGCCCTTCCGGTGGTGGGCGCCGCGCTCGGCGCGCTGGTCGCCGCGGTGACGTGGGCCGGCTGGTGGGCCTTCGGCCCCGCGAGCCCGCTGGCCGGCCTGGTCGGGGTTGCCGCACTGCTGGCG
>NZ_JBYCLD010000342.1:0-2971 GCF_057473725.1 Mycobacterium sp. TH-M11
AATTCACCGTGCGGGGCATCGTGCGCCTGTTCGCCGATGATGCGGCCCAGCGAGATCCGGGTGTGGTCGTTGATCTGGCCCAACCGGGCCAGTCGCGGCAGCGTCCGCACCGTCTCGACGGCCAGCGTGCGCACAGACTTGTTCGCCGCGAAAACCGCTTCGGCCGCTCCGCGAACCAGTGTCAGAGCCACCTCGGACACCTCGCCGAAGCCGTGCATCATCCGCGAACTCAGCGCGACGCCGCGGTCGTCCGGTTCGGTCGGCTGATCCGCCATCGGGAAGATGTCGGTGGGCTTGGTGCCGCTTCCGGAGATCCACAGCGCCCAATCGGCCACAGTCGGCCACGACTCCTGCGCTGCTCTGGATCCGACCACCAGACCGAAATGACCTGTCCGAATCAAATATTCGTACACTTCGGCGTTGGGCGCTGCCCGACGGATACCGCGCACCGCGGCCGGCTGACCAATATCGTCGACCTCTCCGACGAACGCCAATATGGGACAGGTGATGTCGGTCAGCGTCACCAGCTGGCCGTTGATCGCGAAACCACCGGTCATCATCCGGTTGTGCGCGATGAATTGCTTGAGCAGTTCCGAGATCGCCGGCCCCGACCAAGCGATCCAACCTTCGGACTCCAAGAATCTGCGCTGGGCCTCGCGCGGTAGCAGCGCTTCACGATCGTGCAGTTGGCGCACGAAGTCGACGCGCGCTTTGGCCGTCTTGAGCGGATCGAGCATCTGAAAGCCGGTGCGCGCCAACCACCCTGGAATGTCGAGGCGGTTGAAGACATGGTCAGCCATGAAATTGGCGATGCCAGGAGCCAGGTTGGGCGGCAGCCCCATCGGCAGGGCCGCCAGCGTGTCGACGGGAGAACCGAACGTCACAATGCTCGCGATAGATTTCGAGCGCCGGTAGGCCGCCGCCTGGTAGCAGAACATCCCGCCTTGCGAATAACCGGCGAGATGGACGTCGCGGCCGGCGATGCCGGTGAGGACGTCGATCGCCTCGCTCAGCGCCACGATGTGATCGGTCAGGGTGCGGCGCATTCCGCCTTCGACCTCGTCGGGTGAGCCGAAGTCGATAACCCAGGGGTCAAGCCCGGCTTCGTGCAGGATGCCTACCGCGCCGTCCTCTCGGGCGACGTCCCACATATTCGCCGACATCATCATGGGGTGCACCAGTAACACGGGCGGGCCTGCCTGGGGATGCCCCGGACGGCTGTCCGGCGGGTAGTACCGCCGGAGCTTGTACATCGGTGTGCTCTCCACCACCTGCGACGGTGACGGCGAGTTGCCGGTTTCCAAGCCGCCGAGCCGCAACACTTCCAGGCCGTTCTGCGCGGTCGCGATCAGACGCTCAACCGGTCGGGTGAGCGCTGAAACCCTCAAATCCATCCCGCCGCTCCCCTGTTTGCTGCTGCGAACGCCGATTGCTTCCGCCATTCTGGCAGACGCCGCCCCACTCATTCGCCGCGATGGCCAACCTGGTCGACACTGAACGTGTCACGTCCGGATACGGCGCGTAGCGCACCGGGCGCCCTAAGCAGCGGGCGCAACACCTGCAGCCGGATCGGCGGTGGATGGACGCGCCGCTGAGATCTCCGAACCGTCGACTGCTCAGGACGGCGCGGACATCGTCGAGCGGGGCCGCCCGCTCTGTGCGGTCGGACATCCCGGCCGGCCAGCCCGGACGCATGAACACCGCGCCCGCATCGCCAGGCTAACCTCGGGCCGGTGGCACACTTGCTGGGCGCCGAGGCGGTTCACCTGGAGTATCCGACCGGGGTCGTCTTCGACTCGACGACCGTCGGGATCAGCGACGGCGACCGCATCGGCATCGTGGGACGCAACGGCGACGGCAAGTCCAGTTTGCTGGGCCTGCTCACCGGCCAGCTGAGTCCGGACGCCGGACGGGTCACCCGGCGCAGCGGGCTGCGGGTCGGAGCGCTGAGCCAGGCCGACACCCTGGATTCGGCCAGCACGGTGGGGTGGACGCTGGTCGGCGACCGGGCCGACCACGAGTGGGCCGGCGATCCGCGAATTCGTGATGTGGTCAGCGGCCTGGTTTCCGACATCGGCTGGGACGCGGTGATCGGCACCCTCAGTGGCGGGCAGCGCCGCCGGGTCCAGTTGGCAGCGCTGCTGGTCGGCGAGTGGGACGTGGTTGCGCTCGACGAGCCGACCAACCATCTCGACATCGAGGGCATCACCTGGCTGGCGAGGCATCTGCGCGAACGCTGGGCGCGCGCGACCGGCGGCCTGCTCGTGGTCACCCACGACCGCTGGTTCCTCGACGAGGTGGCAACCGCGACGTGGGAGGTGCACGACGGGCTCGTCGAGCCGTTCGAGGGCGGGTATGCCGCCTACGTCCTGCAGCGGGTCGAACGGGACCGGACGGCTGCCGTCGTCGAATCCAAGCGGCAGAACCTGATGCGTAAGGAGCTGGCCTGGCTGCGCCGCGGTCCGCCGGCCCGGACGTCGAAGCCGAAATTCCGCATCGAGGCGGCAAATCAGCTGATCGCCGACGTACCACCGGTGCGAAACCCCGTCGAGTTGGCCAAGCTGGCGACCGCGCGACTCGGCAAAGACGTCATCGACCTGCTCGACGTGTCGGTGTCATTCGACGGCCGACCGGTGCTGCGTGATGTCGAGTGGCGGATAGGACCGGGCGAACGTACCGGAATTGTCGGCGCCAACGGAGCGGGCAAGTCGACCATGTTGGGACTCATCACGGGCGCGATCGAGCCGGACAGCGGAAGAGTCAAGCGCGGCAAAACGGTTCGGCTGGGAATGCTCGACCAGCGCGGAGACGAGTTGATGCCGTTGGCCGACGAGCGGGTCGCCGACCTGTTGGGCCGGCTGCGCAGCGGCTACGACGTCGACGGCCGCGACGTCACGCCCGCTCAGTTGCTGGAGCGGCTCGGATTCGCCGGCGGCCAACTCTCCGCCCGGGTAAGTGAGTTGTCGGGCGG
>NZ_JBYCLD010000343.1:0-6095 GCF_057473725.1 Mycobacterium sp. TH-M11
GACGCGCCGAGCGATACCGCCACCGTACCGACGATCACCGTTGCCGCGATCAGGCTCCGAGTGATGATCAGCATGATGATGAAAATCAGGCACAGCGAACCGATTCCGGCGATCATCAGGTCGTACTTGGAGCCATCCTTCCAATCCTTGAAGGTGGCCGCGGTGCCGGCGAGATAAATCTTGGCGTCTTCCAGCGGGGTGCCCTTGAGCGCCTCCTCAGCGGCCTCTCGGATCTTCTCGATGCGCGCGATCCCCTCCGGCGAAGCGGGATCTCCCCGATGCGAGATGATCAACCGCACCGCCTTGCCGTCCGGCGAGAAAAAGTTGTTCAGTGCCCGCTTGAAGTCCTTGTTCTGGAACACTTCTGGCGGCAGGTAAAACGAATCGTCGTTCTTGGCCTGATCGAATGCATGCCCCATCGCGTTCGCGTTGGAGCTCATGTCGTCCATCTGATTGAAGATGCCGGACATGGTGCTGTGCATGGTCAGCATCATGGTCCGCATGGACTCCATGCTGTCGATCATCGGCGGGAACTCGGAAATCAACTGCGGCATAAGCGCATCCAGTTGACTGAAATCGTTGGTCAAGATCTGAAACTTGTCGTCGATCTCGTCGATGCCGTCGACTGCGTCGAAAATGGAACGCAGCGAATAACAGATCGGAATGTCGTAGCAGTGCTTCTCCCAATAGAAGTAGCTGCGAATCGGCCGCCAGGTGTCTTCGAAGTTGGCGACGTCGTCGCGCAGTTCCTCGGTGACAGCCTGCATTTCCCTTGTCTCACCGATCATCTTGTGCGTGATGGTGTTGAGCTCGACCATGTGGCCGTACATACGGCGCATCCGGTTCATGGTCTCTTCGAGTTCGTCGGCCTGCTTGAGCATGTCGTCCATGCGGGCCTTCTGGAACTTCATCGTCTGTAGCTGCCCGGCGTTCTGCATGCTCATTTGGAACGGGATCGACGTGTGCTCCATCGCCGTGCCTTCCGGGCGCGTAATCGCTTGCACCCGCGAGACTCCGGGCACCCGGAAGATGCCCTTGGCCAACCGGTCGAGCACCAGGAAATCCGCCGGATCGCGCAGATCGTGGTCGGCCTCGACCATCATCACTTCCGGCATCAACCTGGCCTGGGAGAAGTGCCGCTCGGCGGCGTCGTATCCCTGATTCGCGGCGATGTTGTGCGGGATGTAGAGCCGGTCGTTGTAGCTGGTCTGATACCCCGGCAACGTCAACAGGCCGACCATCGCGACCGCGCACGCCGCGGCGAGGATCGGCACGGGCCAACGGACGATGGCGGTGCCGATGCGCCGCCATCCCCGCGTCGAGATCCGCCGCTGCGGGTCGAACAAACCGAAGCGGCCGCCGACCACGATCACCGCCGGCACCAAGGTCAGCGCGACCGCGACCGCGACGACCATGCCGACCGCGCACGGCACACCGATGGTCTGGAAGTACGGCATCCGGCAGAAGCTCAGGCAGAACGTCGCCCCTGCGATTGTCAGACCGGACGCCAGCACCACGTGGGCCACGCCGCGATAAGTCGTGTAGAAGGCCTCTTCACGCGTCTCGCCATGCTGGCGAGCCTCCTGATAGCGGCCGAAGAAAAAGATCGCGTAGTCAGTGCCGGCGGCAATTCCCAGCGATACCAAGAGGTTCACCGCAAACGTCGAGAGCCCGATGAGTTGGTGATAACCCAGGAACGCCACGATCCCCCGGGCCGCGGTCAATTCGATGAAGACCGTGACCAGCAGCAACACCACCGTCCATACGGAGCGGTAGACCAGCAACAGCATGGTGAGAATCACCAGCATGGTGACCATGGTGATCTTGACCAGGGTCCTGTCGCCGCTGTGGTGCATGTCCGACACCAGCGCCGACGGGCCGGTCACATAGGTCGTGACACCTTTGGGTGGAGGTGTCCGGGCCACGATGTCGCGCACGGCCTTGATCGACTGTTCGGCCAAGGTGGTGCCCTGGTTGCCGGCCAGGTTGAGTTGGACGTAGACGGCTTTGCCGTCCGGGCTTTGGGCGCCGGGTGCAGTGATCGGATCGCCCCAGAAGTCCTGCACGTGCTGGATGTGCGCCGGGTCGGCCCGCAGTTGCTTAATGATGCTGTCGTAGTAGCGGTGGGCGTCGTCGCCGAGCTTGCCGTCGCTCTCGAGCACCAGCATCGCGAAGTTGTCGGAGTCGGACTCCTTGAACTTCTTGCCCGTCTCCTGCATCGCCTGCACCGACGGCGCGTCCTTGGGACTCAGCGATACCTGGCGTTCTTCGGCCACCTTTTCCAGCGGCGGAACGGCCACGGCCATCAGCACGATGAGCCCGATCCACGCGAAGATGATCGGCACCGCGAACCGACGGATCAGTCGCGGGCCGCGTGGCGGCTCGGTGCCCGCGACGCTCGCCTGGCGGCTGGTCATGCGCCCTTGAGAACGCAATAGGTAAAGGCGTTCACCTCGTGCGAGACGTGTTCGGCCTTGACCACGTCGTCGATGATGATCCGGCAGCCGAGGGTGTCGCTGTCACCTTGCGCCACAATGTTTCCCACCACCGATGCAGCCTTGGTGGTCATAGTGAGCGTCCACGGCAGTTTGGCGTTGTCCACATGCTGCGGGTCGGCGTTGGTGTCGAAGTAGCTGATGTCGGCGGTGCTACCGGGTGGGCCGTACACCTCGTAGGTGATCCGCTTCGGATTGAACGGCTTGCTGTCGTCGTTCGCGCTGTCGGAGTAGGACGGGCGCTTTTCAGAGCCGAAGATCCCGTGGATCCGGGATACGGTGAAGCCCCCGAGTCCGACCACGATCACAATGACGAGCGGAATCCACGCCCGCTCCAGCACCCTGATAATCGAAAACCCCTTCACCCGCTGCCGCTTTCCTGATCAGCCAGACTTCGCCCGCTCGAAGACATTCGCCCACCGACCGCCCGCGACGTCTCGGGGCGATAGCGCGGGCCTCATGACATCGCCAGACCACGACGAGTAAACCACGCCCAGCCCCTGGATCGTCGACTCATCACCCCCGCGGAACTGCGTTTGAGCCATAACGCATGGCATGTGCGTAAACGGACGGTACCGGCTTCCACAACGGCCCGCAATGCCTTGGGGTGCGTTATCCTCGCGCGGTGCCGAAGCTGACGTTCCAGCGTGCCCGCACCGAGGACAAGAAACGGCAGCGGGCCGCTGCGCTTGTCGAGGCCGCGCGCTCACTGGCGGTCGAATCGGGCGTCGCGTCGGTGACGCTCACCGATGTCGCCAACCGCGCCGGCGTGCACTACTCGGCGGTGCGTCGGTACTTCACTTCACACAAAGAGGTGCTATTGAATCTGGCCGCCGAAGGCTGGGCCCGCTTCTCGGACCACGTCTGCGAGAGCCTGCATGAGCCCGGTCCGATGTCGCCGGCCCGGGTCGCAGCGGCATTGGCTCAGGGATTGGCCGACGACCCCCTGTTCTGCGACCTGCTGGCGAACCTGCACTTGCACCTCGAGCATGAGGTCGAGCTCGAGCGGGTGCTGGAATTCAAGGAGGTCAGCAACGCCGCAGTGATCTCGCTGACCGACGCGATCGAGCGGGCGCTGCCCGGGCTGGGCCGCTCGGGCGCCTTCGACGTGCTGCTCGCGTCCTACTCGCTGGCGGCGCCGCTGTGGCAGCTGGCGAACCCGCCCAAACGGCTGGCCGAGGCGTACTCGAAGCGTGCGGACGTGCCGCCGGATTGGAACATCGACTTCACCGCCGCGCTGACGCGATTGATCACCGCGACGTGCGTGGGTCTACTAGCATCGGCCGATCAGGACCACTGCCACAACGACATATCGCCGCGCGGGTAGTTCTGGCAGTTCTCGGTTTCCTTGGCGACGACGCCCTTGTTGTTGAAGAAGATCTTCATGTGGTTGGGCCAGGCCAAGTTCAGCGGGTCGATCTGCGGGGCGTAAAAGTTCGCCGAGTAAGCACGGCGGTCCGCAGGCGACAGCGCGTAGAACCAATGCACCTTGTCGATCACGGATTGATTGACATTCGGGTGGTTGTTGAAGTCGATCATGTAGCGCTGATAGTAGACCGGCGAGTAATCGCGGGCGGCCGCGAGGAGTTGCTCGGCGTCGCAGGTTGTCGAGATCATCCGCCGAGGAATGGGAAAGTCTTCGGTGGAATCGTTCTGCGAACAGCCGTTGCACGGCGTGAACCCGGGACCGGGATCAGCCGACGCGACCCGCGGGAATCCGGTCGGGACCGTGAATACGGCGAGCGCGAGCGCTGCGAGTCCGGCGCGAACGGCGAGGCTCAGGCGATGAAGACGCATGTGACCACTATAACGCTCCGATTACGGCTGGGCGTAGCGGCTGGGAAGCTCGACTAATTAGCGGACTGGGTGATCCCCTTTGCGCGTCGAGATCGACGTTTTGGCGACAAAACTCCCGTGCAGAGCCGCCAAAACGTCGATCTCGACGCGGGGGAAGCCAACTTCCGCCCCGCATAGGCTTACTGTGGCGTCATAGCCGAGGAGCGGTGCAGATGAACCCACGCGACGAATCCGCCACAACGCTGGAAGACCTGCGCGGCGATCTGGCGCTCCGCTACCGCTGGACGCCCAGCGGCGGTTCCGCGCTGGACCCGGCGGTCGCCGAAGCCGACGTGGCGGCACTGCACCGCGACGGCTACGTCATCTGGGAAAACCTGCTCACCCCCGAGCAGTGCGACCAGATCCGCGACGAGGTGACGCCCTGGCTGGGGCACACCGGACGCAACACCTTCGAGGGGCGACGCACCCAGCGCATCTACAGCGTGCTGGGCCGGACGCGGGTCTGCGACGCGGTGGTCGACCATCCTCGGGTGCTGGCCGCGCTGGATCGGCTGCTGATGCCCAACTATCTGCTCTCGGCGTTGCAGGCGATCAACATTCAGCCGGGCGAGGCCGCCCAACTCGCTCACCACGACGACGGCTTCTATCCGATCCCCCGCCCGCGCGACCCGTTGGCCGCCGCGACGATCTGGGCGATCGACGATTTCACCGCCGACAACGGCGCCACCGTGCTCTACCCGGGCAGCCACACCTGGGGCAAGCGGCGGCCCGGCCCCGACGACAAGGCGATGCCCGTCGTGATGCCCGCCGGCTCATGCGTGTTTTTCGTCGGCACGCTCTGGCACGGCGGCGGAGCCAACTCCACGGCCGCCGACCGGTTGGCCGTCACCGCCCAGTACTGCCAGCCGTGGCTGCGGCCGATGGAGGCCTTCACCTTGTCGATCTCCCGCGACATTGCCCGCTCGGTGTCCGACGACATCCGCCGCATGCTGGGCTACAGCATCCACCCGCCGTTCGTCGGCGCGGTGGACGGTTTGCACCCCCTGCGGTTGCTGGACGACCGGTAGCGCGCACGCCCCCGGCAGGGGGATGGCAACATTCCCCCTATGACACGTCGCAGCGTGGCCCGCATCGTTGCCGGTGCGCCACTGATGGTTTTCGCCTTTCTCGCCGCCCCGGCCGCAACTCCGATCGCCACAGCCGACGGTTGCCCGGACGCCGAAGTGGTATTCGCCCGCGGCACCGGTGAGCCGGTCGGCCCGGGCGGGCCGGGGCAGGCCTTCTTCGACTCGCTGACCGCGCAGCTTCCCGGGAAGACGATCACGCTGTACCCGGTCGACTACCCGTCGACCACCGACTACGCCAACAGCGCCAAGGCCGGCGCCGCCGACGAGGTCGCCCACGTCGAGGACACCGTGGCGCACTGCCCCAAGACCAAGATCGTGATCGGTGGCTATTCGCAGGGCGCCGGGGTGGCCGACCTGACCAGTCACCAGCTGCCCGCACAAGTCGCCAGTCACGTCGCGGCCCTTGCTCTTTTCGGCAATCCGCAGAGTAGCTACGCAAAAGGTCTGGCCGACAACCAGATTCCCCCGCTCAACCCGAGCTACGCGCCGAAGACCATTGACATCTGCCTGCCGAACGACAACATCTGCGCCGAGGGCGGCAGCATCATCGCCCACCTGGGCTACGTTCCCGATGCCACCAACCAGGCCGCGACCTTCGTCGCACAGAAGCTGCAGTAGCTACTTCTTGCGGTCGGTATCCTTGCTGGGCTGAACGCATTTCGGCTCACCGGCATTT